>NZ_JBKQGZ010000015.1:0-134489 GCF_050487165.1 Providencia sp. Me31A | reverse complement strand
AATATTTTTTTGATAGTGTCCTGTGAGTGCCCACACAGATTGTCTGATAAATTGTTAAAGAGCGTTGCGACATTTCTTTTGGAAATTCGACTCAGTTTTTATTAACTTAGGTCGTTGTCGCGAGGTGTCGTATAATACGTTTTTTATTTAGAAAGTCAAGCGTTTATTTTTAACTTTTTCTTTCTCACCTCTGTTATCACGGGGCTTCAAGGTTTTCTTCGAGCCGGTTTGTCGTGACAACGGATGCGCATTATAGGGAGCCGAAAAAATCTCGCAAGTGTTTTTTTACATTTTTATTTTATTCGCTTTTTTTTTAGCCACAAAAGGGGTTATAAGCTAAATAAACTCTTTATACTGACTATTTTGGCAGCAAAAATGCACAGACTCACGTAATATACGAACCTAAGAAATATGTTTTGAGACGAATTATGGAATTAAGTAAGCAACAAACGGCCTCACAAAAAAACCTCTCATATATTATTGCAGAGAATCTTGGCCAGTTGATATTAACCGGTACCTATCTACCTGATTCCATTTTACCCAGTGAATTAGAGTTATCTGAACAGTTTCAAGCTAGCCGAACCGCAATAAGAGAAGCAATAAAAACATTAGCCGCAAAAGGAATGGTATTAGCACGCCCTAAAATAGGAACTCGCGTCATGCCCTCTTCTTATTGGAACTATTTAGATCAAGATTTGCTAACATGGTGGTCAAATAGCGAAAACCAGTCTGTTGTCATTCAACATTTTAAAATTGTTCGCCTCGCAATTGAGCCCCAAGCTTGTTACCTTGCAGCAACATACGCAACAAAAGAACAAAAACAGTCGTTGCAACTTTTGGCAAATGAAATGCAAGTGTTAGCAAAAGAGTTTGATAGAGAGCGTTGGGTTAAAGTTGACTACCAATTTCATTTAACTATATATAAAGCTTGTGCTAATCCTTTTTTGATTTCTTTCGCTAATTTATTTCGTTCTATCTATGAACGTTACTTTGATGTCATTACTGAAAATGAAGTGATTGAAGTCGAAATTCATCGACAGCTTGCAAATGCAATCATTAATGGCAAAAGTACTAAAGCACTTGATCTTTGCTATAACTTATTAACAATTACCCAAAAGTAAACCTAGCCCAATTAGCGATTTAACTTTTTAAATAGGTAACTGATGTTCAATACAGCAAAAAATATGTCTGGCCTTCCGTGGATTGCAGCAATGGCTTTCTTCATGCAAGCTCTTGATGCCACCATCTTGAATACGGCTTTACCCGATATAGCAAAGAGCCTTCATCATTCGCCACTAGCGATGCAATCTGCCGTCGTCAGTTATACATTAACTGTCGCACTGTTAATTCCTGTGAGTGGTTGGTTTGCCGATAGGTTTGGAACAAGGCGTATTTTTATTTTAGCAGTTTCATTATTTTCGCTAGGCTCTTTGCTTTGTGCGCTTTCACCCTCATTAAATTTCTTAGTTGCATCTAGGGTTTTACAAGGCATAGGGGGAGCAATGATGATGCCTGTTGCTCGTTTAGCCCTTATTAGAGCCTATCCTCGTAGTGAATTATTGCCCATATTAAATTTTGTCACTATTCCGGGGTTAGTTGGTCCTATTCTTGGTCCTTTGCTCGGTGGGATATTAGTCACTTACGCAACTTGGCATTGGATATTCATTATTAATATTCCTATTGGTGTTTTAGGTATTTTTTACGCACTAAAACATATGCCCGATTTCAAAATGCCAAAGCGGAAATTTGATACTCTCGGTTTCTTATTGTTTGGTTTCGGCTTAGTCATGTTATCGGTAAGCTTGGATTTATTTGGCGATAAATCGTTGCCGACCTCAGTCCCTGTTTCTATTGTGCTTGTTGGTTTTCTATTTCTATTTATTTATATATTCCATGCTAAACGTATTAAGCACGCGATTATTCCTTTAAATTTATTTAAAACCCGTACATTTTCTATTGGGATCAGTGGAAATATCGCCACACGGTTGGGAACAGGCAGTATCCCGTTTCTAATGCCATTAATGTTGCAAGTAGGTTTTGGTTACGAGGCGGTAGTGGCAGGTATGATGATGGCACCGCTAGCAATTGGTTCTATTACGGCAAAGTCTGCTGTGACTAAGGTATTAACTAAATGTGGTTATCGCAATACGTTATTTGTTGTGACAATTATTATCGGTTTAATGATCGCACAGTTTTCGTTGCAGTCGCCTAATATGTCCATTTATTTGTTGATTATCCCTTTGTTTATTTTAGGTATGGTGATGTCGACACAGTTTACCGCCATGAATACTATTTGCTTAGCTGACCTAACCGATAACAATGCCAGTGCAGGAAATAGTATGTTAGCTGTCACCCAACAACTATCCATAAGTTTCGGTATAGCCGTAAGTGCTGCAATACTTAATTTTTACGGTGGGCAGCCTAACAGCAATACCGTTGATAATTTCCATTATACCTTTATCACAGTTGGAGTGATCACATTAATTTCAGCTTTTGTCTTTTTGTTATTAAGTAAAACTGATGGTGATAACTTAATAAAAAATAAACAGCAAAAAACCAAAAATTAGCGTTTTCTAACAGATTCGCGCTCAATAAGCTCAGGTGTTAATACCAAAACATTAGCATCTGACTCAGGATTATCCATACGGTAAATAAGTTGGTTAACGGCCTGTTGACCTAATTGGTCTTTGGGTTGATGAATGGTCGTTAATGGTGGGATCATATAGGGTGAAAGATCGATATCATCATAGCCAATGATCGAAATATCGTCAGGGACTTTCATTCCTTTTTGGAATATTGCCTGATAAGCCCCAACGGCCATAGCATCATTCCCTGCAAAAATAGCTTGGGGTGGTGTTGGTAGTTCAAGTAATTTATTCATGGAATTAAAGCCACCAGCAAACTCAAAGTCACTGAAAATAATATAATCGTCATTGATTGATATTTTGGCTTGTTTCATTGCTTGAATAAAGCCTTGATAACGCGCTCTAGCAGGTGATTTATCTTGAGGCCCCGCAATGCAAGCAATACGTGTAAAACCGGCCTCAATCAAATAACGAGTCGCAATTTCTCCACCCAAAAACGAGTTATCTTGAATAATATCACCACCTGATTCGAACGGTGACCAGTCCATCATGACACTTGGAACTGAGGGGTAGCGAGAAAAAACATCTTTTGACGGGCCTTGCACCTCAGTGCACATGATCAGTAATCCATCGACACGTTTTTGCAGTAAGGTTTCTAAGCTATGATCCATACGTTGAAGGTCACCTTCTGTATTACATAAAATCAAGCTATAACCACGCTCATAGCAACTACGTTCCACACCACGTACAACCTCTGCATAGAATGGGTTATTACTGGTTGTCAGTAACATACCAATTGTATTAGTGCGGTTCATTTTTAAGCTTCTAGCGACTGCCGAAGGCGCGTAATTGAGCTCCTTGATAGCACTATTAACGCGCAAAGTAATACTTTCACTTACATAGCGATTTTTGTTAATCACATGAGAAACGGTGGATGTCGACACGCCTGCGAGACGTGCTACATCTTTCATTGTTGCCACAAGCTAGTCCTGTTGAGTCAAAAATTGATCAATTTCTTTGCGCCACGGAACAGAAGGCTGAGCGCCTGGACGAGTAACCGCAATTGCCGCCGCTGCGTGAGCAAAGACAATCGCGTCTTCATTGGACTTACCTTCCAGTAATGCAGTCACGTAAGCCCCATTGAATGTATCACCCGCAGCGATAGTATCCACGGCTTTTACACGAAATCCAGCAATTATTTTTCCTTGAGACCCTTTCTCGCTATACCATACGCCCCTAGCCCCTAAAGTAATCATGACTTTACTAATCCCTTTTTGGTGTAGTGCCTGTGCCGCAGCTTGAGCACCATTATCATCATTCACTGTAATCCCAGTTAAATGTTCTGCTTCAGTTTCATTTGGCGTAATGATATCAACCAAAGATAATAATGAGTCTGGTAAGGATTGGGCAGGGGCAGGGTTTAAAATTACTTTTGTATTGTTTTTCTTAGCAATTTCAGCAGCCATTTGTACTGTTTCAATTGGAGATTCCAACTGCATGAGTAGCGCATCAGCCTCCACAATTTTTTGCTGATAATGCGTTAACCTTTCTTGGGTGAGCTGTGCATTCGCTCCGGCATTGATTCCAATAATATTTTCACCTTGTTCATTGACATAAATTAAAGCCACACCCGTCGTTTCATCTTTAATTGCATCAATACATTCAGTTTTAATGTTATCGAGAGATAACTGTTTTTTAATACTTGCACCAATAGCATCATCCCCAACACAGGCAATAAATGTTATGTCAGCACCACTGCGACCTGCAGCGACGGCTTGGTTAGCCCCTTTTCCACCAAACGCAACTTGGTATTTATCACCTCTGACTGTTTCACCCGGCTGAGGGAATTGCTTAACATTTAATATATGATCAGCATTAATACTACCAAGAACCACCAGTTTTGCTGTACCCATAATGTTTATTTCCTTCTTCATAACCAAATGACCTGCAAACCAAGTAAGCCGCCGCTGTACTCAACGACGGCTTTTATCTTATTGTTTTATGACTAATTCCAATTCAACAGGAACCGTTGGATCGACTTTTTCACCTTTTAATACTTTATCGGCAATCTGTACACCAACAATCCCAATTTGGTCTGGGCGCTGTGCAATTGTTGCCCCTAATTTGCCACCTTCAACTGCTTTGATACCATCATTTGTTCCATCAAAGCCTACCACGAGAACATCAGTACGACCTGCGGTTTGTAACGCTCTTAATGCCCCTAATGCCATTTCATCATTCTGTGCAAATACGGCTTGAACGGCAGGGTGTGCAGTTAACGAATTTTGCATCACATTCAAGCCTTTTGTTCTATCGAAGTCAGCGGGTTGGCTTGCCAGCAAATTGAATTTGTGTTCTTTAGCTCCTGTACTAAACCCTTCACCACGTTCACGTGCTGCTGATGTGCCTGAAATACCTTCTAATTGAATAACTTTGGCTTCATTACCTACCTTTTTTGCAATATAGTCTGCCGCCATTTTTCCACCCATGCGGTTATCGGATGCAACATGACTGACAACCTCACCTTTATTGGCTGCACGGTCTAAGGTAATAACGGGGATGTTGGCTTTATTCGCCATTAAGATAGAGTTCCCCACCGCATCTGAGTCTGTTGGGTTAATTAGCATTAACTTTGTGCCACGTACGGTTAAATCTTGTACGTTTGCTAACTCTTTGGCTGGGTTATCTTGGGAATCTAAGACAATCAGCTCATAACCTAATTTATCCGCTTCTTTTTGTGCGCTATCTTTCATCGTCACAAAGAATGGGTTATTCAATGTTGAAATAACAAGTGCAATGCTATCTTTCGCCATTGCATTGACACTCACTGTTGCACTCAGTGCAACGGCAGATAACAGTGTTGCTAATTTATTCAGTTTCATAATCGTTTTCCTGTAGGGTTACTTTTTATTATCAACAAGCACAGCAAGTAAGATGACGACAGCTTTCACAATCATCTGATAGTTTGACGAAATACCGAGTAAATTTAAGCCATTATTTAAGAAGCCAAGGATCAGGGCACCAATAAGTGTACCAACAATGCGCCCTTTCCCTCCAGCAAGGCTTGTGCCACCTAATACAACCGCAGCGATAGCATCCAATTCATACCCATTACCGGCCATAGGTTGTGCAGAAGATAGACGAGCAACTTCGATCACACTCGCCAACGCTGCTAACAAGCCGCATAAGGCATACACAATGATTTTGATACGGTCGACATTGATACCAGAAAGGCGGGTTGCGGCTTCATTTCCCCCTAATGCATAGATGTAACGACCTAAACGAGTGTGATGCAGCATATACCATGCAGCAGCAAACACGATGATCATTAACCATACAGGGGTAGGGATACCAAATGGGCGTCCAATACCAAACCAGCCAAACAAATCGGCGTTATCATCAAACCCTGTATTTATTGGGCTACCATCGGTGTATACACGAGTAACACCACGCAGTAATAGCATCATGACTAAAGTCGCAATGAAAGCCTGAACTTTCCCTTTCGCCACAATCACACCTGTGCATGCCCCAATTGCGGCACCTAATGCCAACGCCCCCACAACAGCCACTAACGCATTAACATCAGCCCCAACCATTGAAGCGGCAACAGCCCCCGTTAAGGCCAATAAAGACCCCACTGAAAGGTCAATGCCTGACGTTAAGATAACTAATGTCATCCCAACCGCCATAATGGCATTCACTGAGGTTTGTTGTAAGATATTAAACAGGTTATTAACCGTAAAAAAATTAGGGCTTAATGTTGATACTATTGCAATCAAAACTAATAGTGCAATTAATGATTTTTGCTCCATCAGCCATGCTTTGCTGAACCAGCGTTTTGATGATGCGGTAGTTGAACTCATGCTGATAACTCCTTAACTGAGCCGTAATTTTTACCCACTGCGGCAGCCATTAAGGCTTCCTGAGTCGCGTCTTTAGATGAAAATTCACCACTGATATGACCTTCGTGCATAACAACAATACGGTCACTCATTCCAATCACTTCAGGCATTTCTGAAGAGACTAAAATGATACTCAGCCCTTCTTTCTTAAATTGGTTAATTAATTGATAAATTTCTTTTTTAGCCCCAACATCAACCCCCCGAGTTGGTTCATCGAGAATTAACACTTTCGGCCGAGTCATTAACCCACGAGCAATAGCCACTTTTTGCTGATTTCCACCAGACAGATTACCAATGATTTGATCCATAGATGGCGTTTTGATATTAAACAAGCGAATGAAATCACTAACCGTTTGCTGTTCTTCCCCATGTTTGAGACTGCCACCCGCGCGACTAAAATAACGTAATGCCGTCAATGACATGTTTTCTTTTACTGACATACCAAGCACGAGGCCATCACGTTTACGGTCTTCTGAAATATAAACAATACCGTTAGTTAAACCATCTTGAGGCGTTCTTAGTGTGATTTCTTTACCATCGAGGGTAATAACCCCTGTTTTCTTTGCTGACGCACCATAAATGATTTTCATCAACTCTGTGCGTCCAGCTCCCATCAAGCCAGAAACACCTAAAATTTCGCCCGCCTTCAAGATGAAGCTAGCATCCGTCACGCCATGACCTGATACATTTTTCAATTGCAGACGAATACTTCCTTCTGGCACATCAATTCTTGGATATTGGTCTTCTAATTTACGACCAACCATCATCTCAATCAGTTTTTCTTCTTCGAGTTCACTTACAGGCTTTTCGCCAATAAACTGGCCATCACGAAACACAGTAACATCGTCACAAATTTCAAAAATTTCTTTTAAGCGATGGGAAATATAAACTATTCCACAGCCTTGGGCTTTTAAGTCTTCAATTACGCGAAATAAAGACTCTGTTTCAGTATCCGTTAATGCATCTGTGGGCTCATCCATGATGATGACTTGGGATTGGAAACTCAAAACTTTAGCGATTTCAACCATTTGCTGTTCACCAATGGAAAGCTCAGCAATGGTTTGATGACTGTTATAATCAAGGTTTAGGCGCTTCAGAAGTTTATCGGACTCACTGAACATTTTTTTCCAATCGATTTTGCCAAATGCATTAACATACTCTCGACCGAGAAAAATATTTTCAGCAATCGTTAATTCAGGTATCAAATTAAGTTCTTGGTGGATAATCCCTATTCCTGCTTCTTGGGAGCTTTTAGGGCCGTTGAATGCGACTTCTTTACCTAAATAGCGGATTTGACCGGCATCTTTTTTATAAATACCCGTCAGTACTTTCATCATGGTCGATTTGCCAGCCCCATTTTCCCCCACCAGCGCCATAACTTTGCCTGGATAAACATTCAATGTTGCGCCACTAAGTGCTTTAACCCCTGGAAATGATTTATCAATTCCAATAAGTTCTAATAAAGGTTGCATAATCACCTCAGAAGGTTACACCAGAACAAAGGATCACGTTGGCAAATGGTGAACATTCTCCCGTGCGGATAACAGCTTTGCTATCATGTGTCAGTTGTTTAAAACGCTCATGGCTACAGTAAACAATTTCAATATGATTACCTTGTGTTACTTCAAGCTGTTGCAAATGCATTAAAATTGCCGTATTCATTTCAGGGTTAATGGCGGTGATTTCTTCTGCTAGGATGGCTTTTTCAACCTGCATTTCCTGTGTAATCACTTTTAATACGGACAGAAAATCAGGTAATCCTTGAGTAATCGCTAAATCAATGCGTTCAGGGCCTTGAGAAATAGGCAAACCGGCATCAGCAAGGGTTATCTGGTCAGTATGGCCTAATTTTGCAATCACAGACGTGATATTGGCATTGAGTAGCACACCTTTTTTCATTTTTCACCACCATTTCTGATAAACGAAACGTTTCGCTCATGTAATAATAGTTAAGATAAGGGGCAACTCAATATTGATAGTTGATATTTGTGATCTTCATCGAAACGTTTCGTTGACACCAAAAAAACGTAAAATAAGTAACTTATTGAATCAGTTGCAGCTGAATCGTTTTTTCTTAAAATCAAAAAATGAAGAGAAAGCAATAAAATTGTTCGTTAAGTCATGATTTGCATTAATCATATAACTGGCTCTATTCAACACACCTATTACGCGATTAAAATCAAATAACACGAAAGAAAAATAACAAAATTGATTGCACAATTTATAAAATGGCAGATACCCTAGTAATTTCACAAATATTGAATAATATTATTCAATGACAAGGAATAGATATGCAGATTGCTGAACGAATAGCCCAACTGAGTAATTACCTTGAAAGCGGTTTGTATGAACGCCAGCACGCTATTCGTTTGTGCTTATTAGCCACATTAAGTGGTGAAAGCGTATTCTTGCTTGGTCCTCCGGGTATTGCAAAAAGCTTAATAGCCCGAAGGATGAAATATGCATTTAGTCATGCTAACGCCTTTGAATACTTAATGACGCGTTTTTCAACACCTGAAGAAATATTTGGTCCGTTATCGATACAAGCATTAAAAGATGAAGGCCGTTATGAGCGCTTAACAAAAGGCTATTTACCTGATGCTGAAGTCGTTTTCCTTGATGAAATATGGAAAGCCGGGCCTGCTATTTTAAATACGTTACTCACCGCCGTAAATGAACGCAAATTCCGTAATGGGGATGAGGAAAAATTAATTCCCATGCGCCTATTAGTCACTGCATCAAACGAATTACCTGATGCAGATAATAGCCTTGAAGCCCTATTTGACCGGATGTTAGTGCGTATTTGGTTAGATAAAGTGCAAGAGAAACAAAATTTCCGTGCGCTTTTAACAGGTAAATCCTCTTTGGATGAAGCACAAATCCCTGAACATTTAAAAATCAACGATGAAGAGTACCAACAGTGGCAACAAGAAATACCTAAAATTACGCTGCCCGATCATTGTTTTGAATTAATTTACCAATTACGTCAGCAATTAGATGCAACAGGCAAACAGGTTTATGTTTCTGACAGACGATGGAAAAAAGCGGTTTATTTACTGCAAGCTAGTGCATTTTTTAATGGTCGTAACAGCATTTCGCCCCTAGACCTTGTGTTATTGAAAGACTGCCTGTGGCACGATATGCAATCAATGAATGCTTTACCTCAGCTATTGCAGTCATTACTGCAAGAAGATGGCTGGCAACAGCGAAAACTAACCCGTGAAATAGAACACATTTATCAGCAATGGATGTCATCGACGCAAGACCAAAACAACCAAGATGCATTTAAAGTAAATAAAAACACTGCAATGTTTGCCCGTAAAGCATCTTATGTATTACCAGAAAATATCAGCGAGGGTCGAATTACCCTGTTTTTACATCGTCCATTGCAGTTGCATAATATGAAAGTCACCTTTATAACAACAGATAAAAAGTCCTTGATAACCTTCTTAAATAAAGGAACAACGTTATCAGCACATCTCAACGGCATTGGTTTTGCCCAAGAAATTGCTGCTGAAATAAACAATTTAAATCAGATTCAGCTATTAGATGTTAGCCATCAATCATCCACTTTATATATCCAAGATAAAGCTCAGTCATTAGCGCCGTCTTCAAATAACCAAGAATGGCTAGATAAATTAGATAAAATTCAAACTGATATTCAAACGGCCCGCTATCAATTTGAAAAACAACAGCCTAGTTTATTTACTGAATCTCATTGGCTGGCAGGTATTGAACAAAGTTTCATCAAAGTTTCAGAAAAACTAAGCCAGCTACGTAATCAAATTTTAGGCAAAATGACTGAATAAATATCATGATGAGTTTAGCTACGCTTGAAATGCTACTTTCTGTTAATGAAGGTCAGTTAATTGAAGAGATCATTATTTCCCTTCTTGCTACCCCACAGCTGGCTATTTTTTTTGAAAAACACCCGCGATTAAAGAAAGCATTACTCAAAGATTTATCCAATTGGAAAAAAGATCTCAAGCAAAGAATGCAGGATGCTCTTGTCCCTGCTCAAATTTCTGAAGAGTTTGAGCTATACCAGTCATCTCTAGGTATTTCTACAGATGCTTTTTTTAATCAATTACCCAGTATCATTGAAAAGCTTCACCAGCTTGACTCCCCTTTTTATTGTGAAGCCTATCAGCTACAGAGTGGAAAAATAGAAAACCTCAGCGCAAGGCAATCATTATTTGTGCAAAAATGGCGAGTTAGTTTAATTTTACAAGTAACGACTCTTCATAAAGAATTGTTAGAACAAGAAAAAGAACAATTACTGGCGGAATTACAGCGCCGATTAGCACTAAGTGGCAATTTAGAGGATATCTTAGGTGAAAATGAACGTGCCGCAGGTCGGTTATGGGACTTAAGTAAAGGCGCAAATATGACTTCGGCTTATAATGACCAGCTGTTAAACCGCTATAGCGAATTTTTGCGCCAGCAACCTGAACTCGAAAAAATAGCCCAGCTATTAGGTCGTAGCCAATCAGCTCAATCAATTCCTGACGAAAGTGTTTTTCTTGAGTCCATGACTATCATGGAAAAAGTGCCTGAAACTGTCCCCGAGCAAGTTAATGGTTTAAATCAAAGTGACGATATTTTACGGTTATTACCCGCAGAACTCGCCATGTTAGGCCTTGAGGATATTGAATTTGAGTTTTACCGCAAGCTTCTTGAAAAACAACTTTTGACTTATCGCTTACAAGGGGATAGTTGGCAAGAACGAAAAGTATTACGGCCTATCACGCATCATCATGATGAAGAGCAACCTAGAGGGCCATTTGTTGTTTGTATTGATACTTCAGGTTCTATGGGAGGCCTAAATGAACGCTGTGCTAAAGCCTTTTGTCTTGCACTCATGAAGATTGCGCTAGCGGATAACCGTTCATGCCATGTGATGCTTTTCTCCACTGAAATAGTGCACTACGATTTATTATCTGCCGATGGACTAGAACAATGCATTCGTTTTTTACATCAGACATTTAAAGGTGGAACCGATCTCGTCGCGTGCTTACAAGAAACAGCAATAAAGTTGGAGTCAAAACAGTGGGCTGATGCCGATGCAGTGGTAATTTCTGATTTTGTAGCTCAACGCTTGCCAGATGAACTCATTCAAAAGATAAAATCAATGCAGAAGGTGGGGAAATACCGCTTCCATGCGGTATCCGTGTCAAATTATGGGAAACCCAGCATCATGAAGATATTTGATCATATCTGGCGTTTTGATACTGGGTTAAAAAGCAGGCTATTACGCCGCTTTAGTCGCTAACTACAGCATACCTTCAACAGACTCTTGCATTTCTGCGCCCCACACACCACATTGCACTTGGCCTATGTGTTGACGTTGCAGAAGCAGCATCACTAAGCGTGATTGGCCAATACCACCACCGATAGTTTGTGGCATTTCACCTTTTACTAACGCTTGGTGCCACTCTAATTCCATACGTTTTTCATCGTCAGTTAATTTTAATTGACGAGTCAAACACTCAGGGCTTACACGAATCCCCATTGAAGAAAGCTCAAATGCATCTTGTAAGACAGGGTTCCACACAATGATGTCGCCGTTCAAACCACAAAAACCGTCTTCATTTTTTGTTGTCCAATCATCGTAGTCTGGCGCACGAACATCATGTGATTCACCGCTAGATAGCTTACCGCCGATACCAATTAAGAATACCGCACCTAACTCTTTTGCGATGGCTCGTTCACGGCCTTTCGCATCTAAATCAGGGTAGCGTTGTAACAATTCTTCACTGTGAATAAAGTGGATTTGTTCTGGCAGGAACGGTACCAGTCCAAACTCTTTACTTACGGCAGCTTCTGTTTCTTTTATTGCTTTATAGATTTTACCCACTGTCTGCTTCAGATAAGGAAGAGTACGCTCCTCATCTGCCATCACTTTTTCCCAATCCCACTGATCGACATAGACGGAGTGGATTGGTGTTAAGCGATCCTCGTCCGGACGCAACGCTTTCATATGAGTGTATAAGCCTTGGCCTTTACTAAAACCGAAACGACCTAATGTTTTACGTTTCCATTTAGCCAAAGAATGAACCACTTCAAAGGTTGCACCAGGAATTGATTTCACTTTTACTTGAACGGCTTTTTCGCTACCGGATAAGTTGTCTTGAGTACCATCCCCTAAACGGCTCAGAATTGGCCCTTGAACTTCAATTAAACCTAATTCTTTTTCAAGTAAACGTGAGAAATATGATTTAACAAAACTAATTTGTTGCTGATGTTCGATAAATGACTTGTCCATAATGTATTCCCATAATTTGTTAGCTTGAATTAGCTGATGTATAGATTAAGCAACAAATTGAGGTGTAAATTCAATATACAACATTAAAAAAAGCCTTTGTTGTTTATTTTAACTAAAAAAATAGGTATAAAATTGAATAATCGTTAAAATGGAGGCCAAATAATGCCTGAAAATTATCAAATCGATAATCTCGATCGTGACATACTTCACGAATTAATGGGGAATGCACGTACACCGTATGCAGAATTAGCAAAAAAATTTGCAGTCAGCCCAGGTACTATTCATGTGCGGGTTGAAAAAATGAAACAAGCGGGGATCATCAAAGGAACTCGCATTGATATCAATCCAAAACAATTAGGTTTTGATGTCTGTTGTTTTATCGGCATTATTTTGAAAAGTGCTAAAGATTATCCTACCGCATTAAAAAAATTAGATGCCCTTGAAGAAGTTGTTGAGGTGTACTACACGACAGGTCAATACAGTATCTTTACTAAGGTAATGTGCCGATCTATTGATATGCTACAAGATGTACTTATCAACAAAATTCAAACTATTGATGAGATACAATCCACGGAAACACTGATCTCCTTACAAAACCCGATCTTGCGAACAATTAGCCCATAGAAAAAAAAATGATATAACCACATTATCCACAGGTAGATCCCAGCTCATTCACAGCGTACAATAGCCGCCTATTATTGTGAAAGAGAATCACCATGACAAAAGTAACCTTAATAAGTGGCAGTACAATGGGCAGTGCAGAGTATGTTGCAGAGCACATGGCTGAGATTTTAGACGAACTTGGCTATGAAACAGAAATACAACACGGCCCTGAGCTTGATGACTTAACACTTGAAGGATTATGGCTGGTGGTCAGCTCAACACACGGAGCAGGTGACCTACCTGAAAACATCCAGCCGCTATTTGATGCTATCGAAAACGAGTCACCTGATCTTAGCCAAGTTAAATTTGGTGCTGTTGGGATCGGCAGTTCGGAATATGACACTTTCTGTGGTGCGATCCACAAACTTGATGCCTTGTTAAGTGAAAAAGGGGCCAAAAGGATCGGGGAATGCTTTGAAATAGATGTCCAGCAACACGAAATACCCGAAGATCCCGCAGGGGGATGGGTTAAAATTTGGGCAAACGAACTCTGATCTGCTTATAATAGCAGCAATCAACTGTGGATAACTCAGGGAAGATCCCGGTATTAACCGGTAGTTATCCAGAGTATAAGTTTTAAGTCGACCAAGGCCTGTGCATAAGTACCCATTTTGATCCCAGCTTATACGCAAATGGATCACGGATCATTCACAGTATATGATCCTTTACACTTTGATGATCTTTAAAGTGAAAATTCACTTATCCACAGAAACCGATGATCCTAATAAAAGATCTAATAAAGAGATCTTTAAATAAAAAGATCTTTATATTATATAGGGGAGAAACCAAAAGGTTGTCTCTTCCTCAAACTTGAGTAGAATTCTCTCCTCAATGCACAGTCAGCATTTTCTAACGTTTAAGGTTCACACATGTTTTATCCAGAGCAATTTGACGTCATCGTAATTGGTGGTGGTCATGCCGGTACTGAAGCAGCAATGGCAGCTGCACGTATGGGGCGTCAAACCCTATTACTAACTCACAATATTGATACATTGGGCCAGATGTCTTGCAACCCAGCCATCGGTGGGATCGGTAAGGGGCATCTGGTTAGAGAAATTGATGCCCTTGGTGGTTTAATGGCCACAGCAACAGACAAAGCAGGTATTCAATTTAGAACATTAAATGCCAGTAAAGGACCCGCTGTTCGTGCAACTCGTGCACAAGCAGACCGCGTACTTTATCGCCAAGCAGTCAGAACAGCGTTAGAAAATCAACCTAATTTAATGATTTTCCAACAACCGGTTGAAGACTTGATTGTCGAAAACAATCGAGTAACTGGGGCTGTTACTCGTATGGGCTTAAAATTTAAAGCCAAAGCGGTAGTGCTCACTGTTGGAACATTCCTTGATGGTAAAATCCATATCGGTTTAGAAAACTACAGTGGTGGTCGAGCAGGTGATCCACCATCAGTTTCATTGTCTCAACGCTTAAGAGAATTACCTTTACGTGTCAATCGGTTAAAAACGGGGACACCACCTCGTATTGATGCAAGAACCATTGATTTTAGTCAGCTAGCACAACAGTTAGGTGACAACCCAATGCCTGTATTTTCATTTTTGGGTTCACAAGATCAACATCCACAACAGATGCCTTGTTACATCACCTATACCAATGAAAAAACACATGAAGTGATCAGGAATAATCTAGATCGAAGTCCTATGTATGCCGGTGTCATCGAAGGGATCGGCCCACGTTATTGCCCTTCGATCGAAGACAAAGTGATGCGTTTCGCAGATAAAGACTCTCATCAAATTTTCTTAGAACCAGAAGGCTTAACCAGTAACGAAATTTACCCTAATGGGATTTCCACCAGCTTACCGTTTGATGTACAAATGCAAATTGTTCATTCCATGAAAGGAATGGAAAATGCGCGGATCATTCGTCCTGGTTATGCTATTGAATATGACTTTTTTGACCCTAGAGATCTTAAACAAACACTTGAAAGTAAATTTATTGATGGTTTGTTCTTTGCTGGGCAAATTAATGGTACAACCGGTTATGAAGAAGCTGGAGCACAAGGCTTACTAGCGGGCCTTAATGCTGCTCAACATGCTTTTGGCCTAGAAGGTTGGTTCCCTCGTCGTGACCAAGCCTATATTGGCGTTTTGGTTGACGACCTTTGTACTTTAGGGACAAAAGAGCCATATCGTATGTTTACCTCACGTGCGGAATACCGTTTGATGTTACGTGAAGACAATGCCGATTTACGCCTCACTGAGAAAGGCCGCGAGTTAGGCTTAGTCGATGATATACGTTGGGCTCACTTCAATAACAAAGTGGAACTGATTGAAAAAGAACGTCAACGTTTGAAAGATATTTGGGTTCATCCTAAATCGGATAACCATACAGAGATAGATGAAATTTTGACCGTTCCGTTATCAAAAGAAGCGAATGGTGAAGATTTACTACGTCGCCCTGAAATGACTTATAAAATGCTGACGTCACTGAATTTATTTGCTCCAGCGATTACAGATCCACAAGCGGCGGATCAAGTTGAAATACAAGTAAAATACGAAGGGTATATTGCACGGCAGAAAGAAGAGATCGAAAGACAATTACGTAATGAAAGCACGATCTTACCTATTGATCTTGATTATAAACAGGTTAAAGGGTTGTCAAATGAGGTTATGGCAAAGCTGAATGATCATAAACCAACCTCGATCGGTCAGGCTTCACGTATTTCAGGGATCACACCCGCTGCAATTTCTATTTTACTTGTGTGGTTGAAAAAGCAAGGCATGCTACGCCGGAGCGCTTAACATGGATTTATTATCAAAACTTAATCAGTTGTTGGCAAAAACGAATATCACCCTAACGGATAAGCAAAAGCAACAGTTAGTAGCTTATGTCGAGTTGCTAGTTAAATGGAACAAGGCATATAACCTGACATCTGTTCGTGATCCACAACAAATGCTGATTCGCCACATCATGGATAGCATAGTGGTGAACGGTCAACTCAACGGCACACATTTTATCGATGTTGGAACAGGGCCTGGATTACCAGGCGTTCCGTTAGCTATTGTTCGACCTGATTCTCATTTTGTTTTACTCGATAGCTTAGGGAAGCGTGTGCGCTTTTTAAAACAGGTTCAACATGAGTTAGGGCTGACTAACATCGAACCGGTTCAATCTCGCGTTGAAGAGTATCCTGCTGGAAATGGTTTTGATGGTGTCATCAGCCGTGCATTTGCATCCCTAAACGATATGTTAAGCTGGTGTCATCATTTGCCATCATCAGGAGGGGTTTTTTATGCACTCAAAGGTGTCATTCGTGATGATGAAATGGCATTGCCAGAAGGATTTGAGATAGAATCTATTACTGAGCTTCAAGTACCAGAACTTGATGAGCAACGTCATTTAGTTAAAATATCTATTAAATAAAGTTGCTTTCTATCAAATTATTTTATCTTTTAGAGCGATAGTCAGACGTTTACAAACGGATGGCTATTTTTGTTTTTAGAGCGCATTAAAAAGATTCCAATTTTACGTGTTATTTACACAACAATAACGATTAAGTTTCAAAAATAATAAGTTGGAACAAAAAAATTATGCTAATAGGTAATTTTTAATTAATCGTTTTAGCTAAAAATTAGTTAACAGTAAAATATTTAATTTATTTTTTTATTATTTGGCTTAAGTGTTGCTCTCTTTAATTATTTGATTTACTGATTAAATCCATTTTTCTTTATGATTAAAGTTGATGGAATAAATAAAGCAAACAAAGTTAAATGTGATCATTGTCACATTTAAATGAATATATGCAGCAATTCATTAACTATTTATTAATTATTACTGCGACAATTCTGAGCTAACTCGAAAAAATTAAATATTTATTCACCTTTTCGCTACTTACTGATTGAATTCATTTCGCCTGCCCGTATAATTTGCACGTTTTTGTCTCTTGACACATTTACGCAAAGGCAGTTTTATACAACACTTAGCGTTTCTGAGGCTGAGAAGAGCTGGGAGTATACAAAAGTTATGTCTGTATCCCTTTATGACAACAAGCATGCGGTAAAGCAGTTGTCTGTCCAGTTTATAACTTTAGTGATCCTCAGTGGGGCTTTCTGTGCAAATAGTATAGAATGGGGGGCCTCTGCTCTTGCTGGTGGGTTAGCATGCTGGTTACCAAACATCGTATTTTTGCTGCTAGCACAATTTCAGAAAGCAAAAGAAGAGGATGAACCTGTCCGCATTGCCTGGTTCTTAGCATTAGGAGCAGGGCTAAAGGTTGTTACAACTATCGTCGTTTTAGTTGTTGCTTTCGGTGTGTTCAAGGCGTCATTAACACCACTGGGTTTGACCTATTTAGCGGTGCTAATTGTTCAGATTGTTGCACCAGCCGTTTTTAAACGGTAAGTATTTTTAAACTACAAAAGGGTAAGAGGCATCATGTCTGCATCAGGAGAAGTGATGACTACAGAGGATTACATAGGCCACCATCTGAATAACCTTCAGTTGGACCTGAGTACCTTTAAGTTGGTCGATCCCCACGCTAGTCCAACATTTTGGACGTTGAACATTGACTCGCTTTTTTTCTCAGTAGTTCTCGGGGCTCTGTTCCTGTGGCTATTTAGAAAAGTTGCAGTTAATGCGACTAGTGGCGTACCCGGTAAGTTACAGACTGCAATAGAACTGATCATTGGTTTCGTTGATAACTCAGTCCGTGATATGTATCACGGTAAGAGCAAAGTTATTGCTCCTTTAGCATTAACGGTGTTCGTCTGGGTATTCTTAATGAACCTGATGGATTTACTGCCAATTGATTTCCTTCCGTATATTGGTGAGCATTATCTCGGGTTACCTGCATTACGTGCAGTACCAACCGCAGATGTTAGTGTCACATTATCGATGGCTATTGGTGTGTTTATCCTAATCCTCTTTTACAGTATCAAAATGAAAGGAATTGGCGGATTCACGAAAGAGCTCACTATGCAGCCTTTCAACCATCCTGTCTTTATCCCTGTCAACTTGATTCTAGAAGGGGTAAGCCTGCTGTCAAAACCTGTATCACTCGGTCTGCGACTGTTTGGTAACATGTATGCAGGTGAATTGATCTTTATTCTTATCGCGGCTCTGCTTCCGTGGTGGTCACAGTGGTTGCTCAGCCTACCTTGGGCTATCTTCCACATACTGATTATTACGCTACAAGCCTTTATTTTTATGGTTCTGACTGTTGTCTATCTGTCGATGGCATCTGAAGAACACTAATTTTATTATCAATAATTGTATTAACTGAAACAAACTGGAGACTGTCATGGAAAACCTGAGTATGGATCTGCTGTACATGGCTGCCGCTGTGATGATGGGCTTAGCGGCGATCGGTGCTGCGATCGGTATCGGCATCCTAGGTGGTAAATTTTTAGAAGGCGCTGCTCGTCAGCCAGATTTAATTCCTCTGCTGCGTACACAGTTCTTTATCGTAATGGGTCTGGTCGATGCTATTCCGATGATTGCTGTTGGTCTGGGCTTGTATGTAATGTTCGCTGTTGCTTAATTAACGTTACGGAACACTGTAAGAACATTAATTCACTAATGAATAAGAGGTATTGTCTGTGAATCTAAATGCAACAATCCTCGGCCAGGCTATCGCGTTTGTCCTGTTTGTTTGGTTCTGTATGAAGTATGTATGGCCACCGATTATGGCGGCCATTGAAAAACGTCAAAAAGAAATTGCTGACGGTTTATCTTCTGCAGAACGTGCTAAAAAGAACCTGGAACTGGCGCAAACCGACGCAACCGACCGACTGAAAAAAGCGAAAGCTGAAGCACAAGTCATCATTGAGCAAGCGAATAAACAACGTACTCAAATGATTGATGAAGCAAAAGCGGAAGCAGAAGCAGAACGTGCAAAAATCGTCGCACAAGCGCAAGCTGAAATTGATGCTGAGCGCAAACGTGCACGTGAAGAGTTACGTAAACAGGTTGCGATGCTTGCTATCGCAGGTGCCGAGAAGATCATCGAACGTTCCGTGGATGAAGCTGCTAACAGCGACATCGTTGATAAACTAGTCGCTGAACTGTAAGGAGGGAGGGGCATGTCTGAAATCGCTACTGTAGCTCGCCCCTACGCCAAAGCAGCTTTTGACTTTGCTGTGGAAAACCAAGCTGTTGCTAAATGGCAGGAAATGCTGGCCTTCACCGCTGAGGTGACGCGCAATGAACAGGTTGGTGAGCTGCTTTCTGGTTCTATTGCACCAGAAACATTAGCTAAAACGTTTATCTCTGTTTGTGGAGATGAAATTGACGAGCATGTTCAGAATCTGATTCGTGTTATGGCGGACAACGGGCGTTTAACAACGCTGCCAGAAGTATTAACGCAATTTATCCAATTGCGCGATTCTCTGGAATCAACGATTGAAGTTGATGTTTTGTCGGCGAACGAACTGAGTGAACAGCAGTCAGCTAAAATTTCTGCAGCGATGGAAAAACGTCTGTCACGCAAAGTTAAGCTGAATTGCAAAATTGATAAGTCTGTTATTGCTGGAGTGATCATTCGTGCAGGAGACCTCGTCATCGACGGGAGTATCCGTGGTCGCTTAGAGCGTTTAACTGACGTCTTGCAGTCTTAAGGGGACTGGAGCATATGCAACTGAATTCCACCGAAATCAGCGAACTGATCAAACAGCGTATTGCTCAGTTCGATGTTGTGAGTGAAGCTCACAATGAAGGTACGATTGTATCCGTTAATGACGGTATCATTCGTATTCACGGTTTAGCCGAAGTCATGCAGGGTGAAATGATCGCACTGCCTGGCAGCCGTTACGCAATCGCATTGAACTTAGAGCGAGACTCTGTTGGTGCGGTTGTTATGGGTCCTTATGCCGATTTGGCAGAAGGCATGAAAGTTAAATGTACTGGTCGTATTCTTGAAGTTCCAGTAGGCCGTGGCCTGTTAGGACGTGTAGTGAATACACTGGGTGAACCAATTGATGGTAAAGGCCCTGTAGATAACGATGGCTTCTCTCCTGTAGAAGTTATTGCACCAGGTGTTATCGACCGTCAATCTGTTGACCAACCTGTACAAACTGGTTATAAATCAGTCGATGCCATGATCCCTATCGGTCGTGGTCAGCGTGAGCTTGTTATCGGTGACCGTCAAACAGGTAAAACTGCTTTGGCTATCGATGCAATCATCAACCAACGCGACTCAGGCATCAAATGTGTGTACGTGGCTATCGGCCAGAAAGCGTCTACTGTTTCTAACGTAGTTCGTAAATTGGAAGAACACGGCGCACTGCAAAACACTATCGTTGTTGTTGCTACAGCATCTGAATCAGCTGCTCTGCAATACTTAGCACCATATGCTGGTTGCGCGATGGGTGAATATTTCCGTGACCGTGGTGAAGATGCACTGATCGTATACGATGACCTGTCTAAACAGGCTGTAGCATACCGTCAAATTTCACTGTTGCTGCGTCGTCCACCAGGACGTGAAGCTTACCCAGGTGACGTTTTCTATCTGCACTCACGTTTACTGGAGCGTGCTGCTCGTGTTAACGCTGAATACGTAGAAAACTTTACTAAAGGTGAAGTTAAAGGCAAAACAGGTTCATTGACAGCTCTGCCTATCATTGAAACTCAAGCCGGTGACGTTTCTGCATTCGTACCAACAAACGTAATTTCGATTACAGATGGTCAGATCTTCCTGGAATCTAACCTGTTTAACTCTGGTATTCGTCCAGCAGTTAACCCAGGTATTTCAGTATCTCGTGTTGGTGGTGCTGCTCAGACTAAAATTATCAAGAAATTGTCTGGTGGTATCCGTACCGCACTTGCTCAATATCGTGAACTGGCAGCGTTTGCTCAGTTTGCTTCCGACCTCGATGACGCGACTCGTAAACAGTTAAGTCATGGTCAGAAAGTAACTGAACTGCTGAAACAGAAACAGTATGCACCTATGTCAGTAGCAGAGCAGGCATTGTCTCTGTTTGCGGCAGAACGTGGATTCTTGGATGATGTTGAGTTAGCGAAAATTGGTGCGTTTGAAGCTGCTTTAGTTTCTTTTGCACAGCGCGAGCATGCTGACCTTATGAACGAAATTGGCCCGGCTGGTAGCTATAACGATGATATCGAAGGCAAGTTGAAAAAACTGCTCGAATCATTTAAAGCAACTCAGTCCTGGTAATACTATTCGGCCCGAATTTCTAGGGCCGTCTGGTTAATAAGGAGAAGCAGAAATGGCCGGCGCAAAAGAGATACGTTCCAAGATCGGAAGTGTACAAAATACACAAAAGATCACTAAAGCGATGGAAATGGTCGCTGCGTCCAAAATGCGTAAAACGCAGGAACGCATGGCGGCCAGCCGTCCTTATGCAGAAACCATGCGCAGTGTGATTGGTCACCTAGCGTTAGGTAATCTGGAATATAAACATCCATATCTCGAAGAACGTGAAGTTAAGCGTGTCGGGTATCTGGTTGTTTCAACAGACCGTGGTCTGTGTGGTGGTTTGAACATTAACTTGTTCAAAAAACTGTTAGCAGATATGAAGTTATGGTCTGAAAAAAACGTTCAGGTTGATTTGGCTTTAATCGGTTCTAAAGCGGTTTCATTCTTCAGTTCTGTAGGCGGCAATGTCGTCACTCAAGTAACTGGAATGGGGGATAACCCAACCCTTTCGGATTTGATTGGTCCAGTTAACACTATGCTACAAGCCTATGATGAAGGGCGTTTGGATAAACTGTATGTGGTGGCGAATAAGTTCATCAATACAATGTCTCAGGAGCCAATTATTCTTCAATTGTTGCCATTGCCTGCAAGCAATGACGAAACACTGAAGAAGAAGTCTTGGGATTATATTTACGAACCCGATCCTAAGGCGTTGCTGGATACCCTGCTACGTCGTTATATCGAGTCGCAGGTTTATCAGGGCGTCGTTGAAAACCTGGCTAGTGAGCAGGCCGCACGAATGGTAGCGATGAAAGCCGCTACTGATAATGGTGGAAACCTGATCAAAGAGTTGCAGTTGGTTTACAACAAAGCTCGTCAGGCCAGCATTACTCAGGAGCTTACCGAAATCGTTTCGGGTGCTTCCGCGGTTTAACAGCTAGGTTTACGAATTACGTAGAGGATTCAAGATGGCTACTGGAAAGATTATCCAGGTAATCGGCGCCGTTGTGGACGTCGAGTTCCCTCAAGATGGCGTACCAAAAGTGTACGACGCTCTTGAGGTTGTTAACGGTAAAGAAAAACTGGTGCTGGAAGTTCAGCAACAGTTAGGCGGTGGTGTTGTCCGTTGTATTGCAATGGGGACATCAGATGGCCTGAGCCGTGGTTTAGAAGTTGTAAACTTAGATCACCCAATTGAAGTACCAGTAGGTAAAGCAACTTTAGGACGTATCATGAACGTTCTAGGTCAGCCTATTGATATGAAAGGTGATATCGGCGAAGAAGAGCGCTGGTCAATTCACCGTGCAGCACCTAGCTACGAAGAGCTAGCTAACTCAACAGAACTGCTGGAAACTGGTATCAAAGTAATGGACTTAATCTGTCCATTCGCGAAAGGTGGTAAAGTTGGTCTGTTCGGTGGTGCGGGTGTTGGTAAAACAGTAAACATGATGGAACTTATTCGTAACATCGCGATTGAGCACTCAGGTTACTCAGTATTCGCAGGTGTTGGTGAGCGTACTCGTGAAGGGAACGACTTCTATCATGAAATGACCGACTCAAACGTTCTGGATAAAGTATCACTGGTTTATGGCCAGATGAATGAGCCACCAGGAAACCGTCTGCGCGTTGCGTTAACCGGTCTGACTATGGCTGAGAAGTTCCGTGACGAAGGTCGTGACGTACTACTGTTCGTTGACAACATCTACCGTTATACATTGGCAGGTACTGAGGTATCAGCTCTGTTAGGTCGTATGCCTTCAGCGGTAGGTTACCAGCCAACGCTGGCGGAAGAGATGGGTGTTCTACAAGAACGTATTACCTCAACTCAAACGGGTTCTATCACATCTGTTCAAGCGGTTTACGTTCCAGCGGATGACTTAACTGACCCATCACCAGCAACTACCTTTGCTCACTTAGACGCAACAGTCGTTCTGAGCCGTCAAATCGCATCACTGGGTATCTACCCTGCGGTTGACCCTCTGGATTCGACTAGCCGTCAGCTTGACCCACTGGTTGTTGGTCAAGAGCACTATGATGTTGCTCGTGGCGTTCAGTCTATTTTGCAACGTTACCAAGAGCTGAAAGATATCATTGCTATCTTAGGTATGGATGAACTGTCTGAAGAAGACAAACTGGTTGTTGCTCGTGCTCGTAAGATCCAGCGCTTCCTGTCTCAACCATTCTTCGTTGCTGAAGTATTTACCGGTTCACCTGGTAAGTTCGTTTCTCTGAAAGACACTATCCGTGGCTTCAGTGGAATCCTGAACGGTGATTACGACCACCTGCCAGAACAAGCGTTCTATATGGTTGGTACCATTGAAGAAGCTGTGGAAAAAGCGAAAAAGCTTTAATCCAGCTGACAGGAGGTTGATATGGTAGCTGCAATGACATACCACCTGACTGTTGTTAGTGCTGAAAAACAAATGTTTGAAGGCCTAGTACAGAAAATTCAGGTGACAGGTAGTGAAGGTGAGCTGGGGATTTACCCACAGCATACCCCGCTGCTGACTGCCATAAAACCGGGCATGGTACGTATTACCAAGCAGTTTGGTGAAGAAGAGCTAATTTACCTCTCCGGCGGTATTTTAGAAGTACAACCAACAGGTGTTATCGTACTCGCTGATACAGCGATCCGTGGTAAAGATTTAGACGAAGCTCGTGCAGTGGAATCTAAACGCAAAGCGGAAGAACACGTCCGTAAAGCTCACGGCGATGTTGATTATGCTCAGGCATCGGCAGAACTTGCAAAAGCAATAGCTAAACTTCGAGTAATCGAATTAACTAAAAAGCTAATGTAATGATAGCAGTATAGAAAAAAGCCAGTTGGTTAATCCTAACTGGCTTTTTTATTTGAGCGAAATATGTAGTAATTTATAAAGGAAATAGGTTTACTTTCATCCCTAAGTTTGGAGTTTCAGGAAAAAATGACTGTGCAAAGAAAAAGTGTCGTGATTTTAGCTGCCGGTAAAGGCACACGGATGTATTCAGAGCTACCTAAAGTTTTGCATTTACTTGCAGGCAAACCGATGGTTCAGCATGTTATAGATACAGCAAAATCGATCGGTGCATCAGATATTCATCTGGTATACGGACATGGCGGTGATTTACTGAAAGAAAAACTGGGTGAGCAAAACCTCAATTGGGTATTGCAAGCCGAGCAACTCGGTACAGGTCATGCAATGCAACAAGCTGCACCTAGCTTCCAAGATGATGAAGACATTGTCATGCTTTATGGTGACGTGCCGTTAATCGCTAAAGATACCTTGGATAGGCTGATTGAAGTCAAGCCGCAAGGTGGTATTGGTTTGTTGACTGTTATCTTAGATAACCCAACGGGTTATGGGCGCATCATTCGTGAAAATAACGAAGTTGTTGGTATTATCGAACAAAAAGATGCTAGCGAAGAGCAGCGCAAAATCCAAGAAATCAATACAGGGATTATGGTTGCCAGCGGTAAAGATTTTAAACGTTGGTTGGCGCAGCTGAACAATGATAACGCACAAGGTGAATACTATATTACCGATATTATTGCATTGGCACATAAAGAAGGTAATAAGATAGCGACAGTTCATCCAAGTCACTTAAGTGAGATGGAAGGGGTGAATAACCGCCTACAATTAGCTGCGTTAGAAAGGGTTTATCAGAAAGAACAAGCTGAAAAACTGTTATTAGCAGGTGTGATGTTAATTGACCCTGCGCGTTTTGACCTGCGTGGAACACTGACTCATGGTCGTGACATTATTATTGATACCAATGTGATTATTGAAGGTAATGTCACATTGGGCAATAACGTACATATTCAATCTGGCTGTATTTTAAAAGACTGTGTGATCGGTGATAACTCAGTTATCAGCCCATATTCAGTGATAGAAAACTCTGAATTATCCGCTGAATGTACAGTTGGTCCTTTTGCTCGTTTACGTCCAGGTGCTAAATTAGCAGCCAAAGCGCACGTTGGTAATTTCGTCGAAATGAAAAATGCCACTTTAGGTTTAGGTTCTAAAGCCGGCCATTTAAGTTACCTAGGTGATGCTCAAATCGGTGATAACGTCAATATTGGTGCAGGTACTATCACTTGTAATTATGATGGTGCGAATAAGCACAAAACCATTATTGGTGATGATGTCTTTGTCGGTTCAGATACACAATTAGTTGCTCCAGTTTCTGTGGCTAAAGGCGCAACGATTGGTGCGGGTACTACGGTAACTCGTGATGTCAATGAAGATGAACTCGTTGTTAGCCGTGTAAAGCAAATGCATATTAAAAATTGGCAACGTCCAGTTAAGAAAAATAAGTAAATAAATATTGGGGAGAGATAGCGATATCTTTCCTATGATAAAAACGCTAATTAAATAGCGAAATTAAAATAGCTGCCTAAGGTAGCAATATAAAAATAAATTCCCCATTTTCTACAAGGCTTGGGGAGCAGTGAAAGCTGTACAACAATTAGGTTACGACAAATGAAGGTTTCTGAAGAAAGAAACCTTTTGTCTAGGAATCAAAAAAATATGTGTGGAATTGTAGGTGCTGTCGCACAACGAGATATCGCAGAAATTCTGTTAGAGGGGCTTCGTCGCCTTGAATATCGTGGTTATGACTCTGCGGGTATGGCAGTTGTTGATCACGAAGGCCATTTGCAACGCTTACGTGAAGTGGGAAAAGTGCAAATGTTGGCGGAAGAAGCGGAGAAAAACCCGGTATCGGGTGGAACGGGGATTGCACACACACGTTGGGCGACTCATGGTATTCCAAGTGAACGTAATGCTCACCCGCATACATCTGGTTATATTGCGGTTGTTCACAACGGTATTATTGAAAACTATTTAGAGCTGAAAGATGAGCTGAAAAAACTCGGCTATGTTTTTAGTTCAGAAACTGACACTGAAGTGATTGCACACCTTGTTCATCATGAACAGCAAAAAGGCGGTTCGCTGGTGGAAGTAGTTCAACGCGTTATTCCACAATTACGCGGTGCTTACGGTACTGTGATCATGGATAGCCGTATTCCTGAATTATTAGTTGCTGCACGTTCTGGTAGCCCATTGGTTATTGGTTTAGGTGTCGGCGAGAATTTCTTAGCTTCAGACCAATTAGCGCTATTACCTGTGACTCGTCGCTTTATCTACCTTGAAGAAGGGGATGTGGCTGAAATAACTCGTCGCACGGTTCGCATTTTTGATGAAAGTGGTGAAGCCGTTGATCGCGAGCAAATTGAATCGAATGTTCAATATGATGCAGGTGATAAAGGCGTGTATCGTCATTACATGCAAAAAGAAATTTATGAACAGCCGATGGCAATTAAGAACACCCTTGAAGGGCGTTTTGACAAAGATAATGGTATCGATTTGAGCGAATTAGGCCCTAGAGCCAATGAAATTCTGTCTCAAGTTGAGCATATCCAAATCGTCGCGTGTGGAACATCTTACAATGCTGGAATGGTTGCTCGCTATTGGTTTGAATCTTTGGCGGGGATTCCGTGTGATGTGGAAATCGCTTCAGAGTACCGCTATCGTAACCCTGCGCACCGTAAAAACAGCTTAATGATAACGTTGTCCCAATCAGGTGAAACAGCGGATACACTAGCGGCTCTGCGTTTATCAAAAGAATTAGGCTATCTAACTTCTTTAGCCATTTGTAATGTTGCCGGTTCTTCCTTAGTACGCGAATCTGAGTTTGCACTGATGACAAAAGCAGGTGCAGAGATTGGTGTAGCGTCAACCAAAGCGTTTACTACACAATTAACCGTTTTACTGATGCTAGTTGCGTATATGGGGCGCTTGAAAGGGGCTGATCCTGAGCTGGAAGAACGTATTTCCCATGCATTACATGCGCTTCCTGCTCGTATTGAAAGCATGTTATCGCAAGATAAAGTTATCGAAGCACTGGCTGAAGATTTCTCTGATAAGCACCATGCATTATTCTTAGGTCGCGGTGATCAATTCCCTATCGCAGTTGAAGGGGCGCTGAAATTAAAAGAAATTTCATATATTCATGCAGAAGCTTATGCGGCTGGTGAATTAAAACATGGCCCACTCGCGTTAATTGATGCAGACATGCCAGTTATCATCGTTGCACCTAACAATGAACTGTTAGAAAAACTCAAATCAAATATTGAGGAAGTGCGTGCACGCGGTGGTTTATTGTATGTATTTGCTGACCAAGATGCGGGCTTTGAAGCGAGTGAAAACATGAAAATTGTTTCTCTGCCTCATGTTGAAGAGCTAATCGCACCTATTTTCTATACCGTACCTTTGCAACTGTTGTCTTATCATGTTGCGCTAATCAAAGGTACTGATGTTGACCAACCACGTAACTTGGCTAAATCGGTAACGGTTGAGTAATTAATTAAATAAGTAAAAGTAAATCCGGCTATATATAACCGGATTTACTGTTTTATATCAACTGTATATATTCTATTGTTCCTTTATATATTCAGATTTACTGGGAACTAAGTTCAAGTTGCTATCAAATGATTAACTTAGAACGCGCAGTGAATAAAAGTAAAATCGAACAATTAATTAAATTATCCTCTACACTAAAATGATTGTAGTGTCAGTGAAAACACTCCTGTAGCAGGGATTGGCATAAAACGTTGATACATTTCCTTGCGGGTGGCCTCTGGGTCGATGTCGGAAAATAAATCAGGGTGTAACCATTTCGCTAGCGATTGAAAAGCAATAATATTTTCAGGTGAGTCATAGAAAATATGCCATAAACCGTGGACTCGACCTTGTTCGACAGCGTGGAGTTGCCCAATAGGCTTTCGCTGTGAAATTAATTTTAAACTCGATTGCGCGGCTTGCTCCGTTGCTGAATATCCGACAGTTACCCCTGCTTTTCCTTCTGGGAAAACCCCTGTGGCAACATAAACATCGGGTTGGCTACTTAGGATAAATTCAGGGTTTAGCTTCCCAATTGCCCCTGGAATGATTTTTTCACCAATCGCGGTGCCACCAGCAAGGTTAATCATATCCGTCATACTCCCTTTACCCGGAGACCCGCAACATTCTTGTAAGCCAGGAAGGTAATCAACAAAAATAGTGGGTTTGTTTTCAGGCTTGATATTAGTTGGGATACGGGCAATAACCTCATCCATTTTTTGTTGGTAGTAAGCATTGAATTCCTTTGCTTGTTGTTCTTTACCTATTGCTTGCCCTAATATTTTCATACTGAGTTGAGTATGTTTGATCGGATGTTGGCTAAAATCAACGTGGATCACCGCGATACCCGCAGACTCGAGTAAGCGAGCGGCTTCACTGCCTGCACCGGGGCCATGCCCCCCTGTTAAGGGTAAAATTACGAGGTCAGGTTGTAGCGCTAATGCTTTTTCGATGCTGAATGTATCTTCTGATCCCCCGCCAACGGTTGGAATTTTATCTATTTGTGGAAAAACCGCTTTGTATGCGGCATAGCCTTGTACATCTAAATCACGAAAATCCCCTTGCCAGCCAACAATACGTTCAAAAGGTGCCTCTTTTTCTAGGATTGAGAGGGGGTAAATCATCCGTCCTTCACCTAATAAGATACGCTTTACCTGAGAGGGGACTTGTACTTGGCGGCCAGTAATATCAGTGATAGTCACCGCTTGGCTCATAAGGGATGTGAATAGCAGTATTACCGAAAGCAGAGAGAGTAAGTGTTTCATTATACTTTCCTATTAGTAGATAATTTACGTGAATGACGTCGTTTTTTCCACCAAATCACCACGCCACTGACATACAGAAACGGTAATAAAAAACCGGAAAAAAACACGAGGAAAAGCCCAAAGAAACTAAGCCCTATTTCGCTATGGAGAGTTGAAATAAAACGTTTGGTTTCTTGGGCTGAAATCAATTCATTGAACAAGTCGGGACGGGATAGCAAAATGCCGCTGGCGGCGATGATCAGAAGAGGAACAGTAAAATAAATGGCCAAAAAATAATGCCATTGCCGCCATTTCGCACCATTTTGCAATCCTTTTTTCCAACTTACTAAAGTGGATATAAAATTTTTCCTAGGCCACCATAAAACAGCCCCGCTTAATATTGATATGATCAATACAATTCCACAGGAAAATACCAGCCAACTTCCTATATTTGATGGTAAAAGTAGCAAACGGTGTAAGGAAACAATTTTTGCAAAAACTAAATCATCAAAAATAACAAAGCCTTTGGCGTTACCATTAACTGGGTCAATAAATGCTATTCCAAGTTTATTTGATGGGGAAACAGGGCCAAAAACCATCGCATTTGTTGCTGGAATAAAGCCTGTATTGGGTGCTGCTGCACCCATGACTTTACTTAGCTGAGGGTAGTTTTTTTGTGCCTGCTGCCGCCAAACTTCAGGTGGTAACAGGTTTTCATGGGGCTTTATTGTTGCGTATAAAGTACTTTGGCCTATTTCCCACTCTAAAATAGGTTTTTTTAGCAATAATAAAGAGCCCGATATACCTAAAATGGCAATAAAAAAGCCGATCACTAAACCTAGCCATAAATGAATTTTGAGCCAGTATTTACGTGAAGAATGCTTTGCCATCATGATCACCAACGATAACGCAGGGAAGCGATTACCGTTCTATCAAAACCAACGGAGCACCCACCCATAGAGCAGCTGGTATAGTATTGTTTATTCGTGATATTGTTGACATTCACACCTAAACGCCAGTTATTCAGATTAGAATTAATACCACCTAAATCATAATGTGCAGCGGCATCGAATAGCGTATTTGATGGGTTTGAAAGGGTATCATCATTGTTTACAGGTGATGAGCCAGTATAACGAACTCCAGCACCGAACCCTAAACCCTGTAATTGACCACTTGGCAAAGTGTAATCCGCCCATGCAGAAGCGGTATGTTCAGGTAAACCTGTTGGTCGTTTTCCTTTCTCTGCAATATTATTGGTTTTGGTGTTTTCTAGCTGGTTATAGGTATAAGCCGCGGTAAGATTTAATCCATCTAACGGTGAGTAGACGCCTTGGAGCTCGACCCCTCTTGAACGAACTTCCCCTGTTTGTAAGCTATTTAAATTATTATCAGGGTCAGGAGTTAACATATTTTGTTGTTTTAATTCAAAGATTGCTAATGTCAGATTGGTGTTACCCCCGTCAGGCTGGTATTTAAGCCCTGCTTCTATTTGTTTAGCTGTGATGGGTTTATAGTTATTACCATAAAAGTTCACGCCAAGTTGGGGGTTAAAAGAGGTGGAATAACTGACATAAGGTGCAATCCCAAAATCGGTGACATACATTGCAGCAGTACGATAGGTAAATTTACTGTCTCGCTGGTCAGTTGATGTGTCACTTTTGCGGTTGCGCGTTTTACTGTTTGACCAATCTTCTCGCCCACTGAGAACAAAGATTAATCCATTATCCATTTTGGCTTGTTGCTGAACATAGATGCCCACTTGGTCACTGGTTTGCAGTGTATTGGACATCATGTTGTTAACGGGGCCATAATCACCGCCATAGCTAGGGTTATAGATATCGATAGCGCTAGCTTTTCCGGACATCAAAATATAGTCTTCACGGGTATGGCGATAGTCAACACCTGCTAAAGAGGTCATTTCGACATTATTTACCCACCAATTAGCTTGTAATTTATTGTCTAAGCTAAGAACATCACCTTTAATACGAAAATGATAAGCGACTCGGTTTAACGTTTTCATATCAGGGGAAAGGTACATGCCTTGCGCAATATTGGTATTTAAATCGGTATGACTAAAGCGAGCACCTGAGTGGGCAGAAAACGTGTCGTTTAAATCTGTATCTAATTGATAGCCTAGGGAAGCTTGCGTACGATCATTTTTTAATCCAGGTTCATCTAGGAACACATTAGGGTTAACTTTGCCATTTGGGTTGGGCAATAAAGTTCCATTTAATGGTAGGAAAGGACGTGGTGCACCAAATTTATCATGGCTGTAATCGGCTAATATCGTGAAGGTGGTATTGTCATTCGGTAGCCAAGTAAAGGCTGGAGCGATATAAACCTTATCATCTTTGATGTGCTTAATTTGCGTATCACTTTTACGAATCAATCCCGTCAAACGATAAAAATATTTCTCACTGCCATCAATGGGGCCACTGAAGTCTCCTTGTAACTGGCGACGATCAAAGTTTCCGCCTTGAACTTCAATTTCATGTAAAGGTTGGTATAGCGGCCGTTTAGTGACTTGATTGATGATCCCGCCGGGAGAGTTTTGGCCATATAACACAGACGAAGGGCCACGAATAACATCAACCCGTTCTAAGCCATAAGGTTCAACTTTTGGCCATGCTTGCGCGGTTGTGCTACGTAAGCCATCTCTTAACATCCCTGTACTTGAGGCATTGAAGCCCCGAATGTTTAAGCTATCAAAACGAGAAGAAGCCGCACCATTGGTTTGTTGTACGCCAGAGGTATAACGTAGCGCTTCTGCAACGGATTGAGCATTGTGAGCGGTGATTTCATCACGAGTGATGACACTGATGGCTTGAGGTGTTTCTATTAGTGCCGTATTGGTTTTTGTCGCGCTGGTACTGCGTGTTGCCACATAGCCATCAACCTTGCCAACAGGAGATTGTTCAGGTGTTGCGGTAACGATAATCTTTTCGTGTTGTGTTTGGTTATTTTCTTTGCCATAGGCAATAGACGAAAAAATCATTGAAATAACAGTAAGATAAATTGGAGAGTAAGTCGTATTTTTCATTGAAATGCGAGCCCTAGCAATAAACATAAAACGAGAATGTATCTCATTTACATTTTTGCGGTGTAGCCATCGCTTTAGCTATAAAGACTATTTATTTGTAGATATAAATATCTTATTGATTTAGATAATGAATAATTAACAGAGGGTTTTAGGTGAAAAGCCAAAACGCTTACGAAAAGCAGTTGAAAGGTGGGCGGGAGAGTAACCGACTTTCCATGCAACGGTGGAAACCTGTTCGGCACCTGTGGAAAGCAGTCGGTAAGCTAGCTGTAGCCGTTGTTCTTGGATAAAAGGCGCAATAGAGGAACCAAACAGCTGTTTAAAGCCAAAGTTGAGTTTGCGAATATTCAACCCAGATAGGCGACTTAGTTGGTACAAACTAGGAGGATTAGCTAAGTTAGTCAGGATCAGTCTTTTAGCTTCATTGAGTTTGTTTATATCCTGACTACTCAGTTTGGGATGGTGAATAGATTGATGGTTTTGTTGAATATGTTCAAATGAGTAGGCGCAAAATTCGAGTATTTTACCTGTTAGATACATATCTCCAAGTGTGCCACTGAGTGGGCAGTTGAGAATTTGATTTCCTAATGCCGTGAGCACACTACCTGCATGCTTAGCAATAAGTTGAGGCCCGTTATTTTTGCTCGTCAAGAACAATTCAGGTTGTTTGATTTGGAAAGAGTCGAGAAGTTGTTCAGATAAACAAACGGAGACATAGCGTATATCTTCAGTTTGTAAAAATCGTTGCTGACTTTCCTGTTCATGTTGGTTGGCTATAACGCACAGTGAGGTACCAGAAAGAGAAACGGTTTTTTTATTATCTGGTTGGCATTCAAGTTCACCATTCATCATTAAAACTAATTTTATGCCTTTCCACAGAGGTTCACTCATCCATTTCCCAGCTTCTGGGGTCATTCTTCCTCGCAAAAAGACGGAATTATTGTTGGGTAATAATGTTGTCATTTGGTTATGCTGCATGGTACCCAACCTTTAAGTGTTTAAGTGTTTAAGTGTTTAAGTGTTTAAGTGTTTAAGTGATGGTAAATATAGGTATCAAAAAATAGATCAATACTGACCTTTTAACAAATTTTCAAGATCAATAAATATAGATTGCCATTCATTATCATCAATTTCCATGAATCCCATATAACGCAACATAAATGCGCCTTCGACGGCCAGAAAGACTAATCTTGCCAGTTTGCCTCGTTCTGTTGAAACATCAAGGCGAGCAAGGCGTTCACGATACCAAGTTCGTGTACCTTCAAGATATTCAGGCGTTTGCAGTAATGATGCCATCAAGGCTGCTCCTTTAGCCATGGCGACTTTATCATGTTGATGGGTCGCTTTTAGGTGAGCTAAAACTTCCCCTTCAGGGCTATTATCTTGTTCAAGGCTTCGGCTGAATACTTCATCATAAGACTGTCCCCAGCGGTCAAACATCGCATCAATTAACGCATCTTTATTACCAAAACAGTATTGAACGCCGCCTTTGGAAATACCCATTGCTTTTGCGACAGAATCAATGGTTAAAGCTGAGGCTCCTTGTTGAATTACGATATCTTCAGCCGCATCAAGTAGCTTTTCTCTATCGATTGTTCGTTGACGTCCCATTTAAAAAAACCTCTTTTCAATACGTACGTATGGATTTATATTGTAGCACGACCACCAATAAAGAATAACCAATTAAACTCATTGAGAGAATTTTATGTTAGCCGATTATAGGCGCTGGATAGTGCTTCTGTTAGTTTCAAGCGTTTTGTTTCTTATTGTTATCGATGTCACGGTGCTTTATACCGCATTACCCAAGTTAACGCATGATTTAGGGGCTACATCATCTGAAAAATTATGGATTATGAATGCGTACCCGCTAGTTGTTGCTGGGCTATTACCAGCAGCGGGTATGTTAAGCGATAAAGCTGGTCATAAACGAATGTTTTTATTGGGGCTGCCATTATTTGGATTAGCTTCTCTGTGCGCTGCGTTTTCACCTTCTGCGATGAGTTTAATTTTATCACGCGGTTTTCTTGCCGTTGGTGCTGCTGTGAGTATGCCTGCAACCCTAGCGATTGTCAGGCACGTTTTTTTAGACCCAAAAGAAAGAGCATTGGCAATTGGGATATGGTCTGCAGTCGCATCTGGTGGGGCGGCAATCGGCCCTTTAATTGGTGGAATATTACTTAATCACTTCTGGTGGGGCTCTGTCTTTCTCATTAATGTTCCCGTTGTGTTGTTGGTTATTCCTTTTGCTTATTACTTGATCCCGCAATGTGGTGGGCAAAGTAATAAAAAAATCGATGTTTTAGGTTCAATTCTCGTTTTGATTGGTTTGATTGGTGTTATTTATGCACTGAAAGAACTCGGCAAGCCATACACTGATTGGATGAGTGTGCTGGTTCCAGCAGCTATTGGGGTTTTCTTTTTGGTTGTATTTAAACGCCGTCAAATGGCATCAGCGTCGCCAATGATTGATTTTGCCTTATTGAAAAACCCTAAATTTAATGCAGGTATCATGATGGCGATTTTGTCTATCGTGGTTATCGTTGGTGTTGAATTATTGCTCAGCCAACGGCTACAGCTAGTTTTAGGTTATACCCCGTTTGAAGCTGCGTTATATATTATTCCAATCCCATTAGCTTCGGTAATAGCTGCGCCATTAGCAGGTATGTATCTTCACAAATTTGGGGAGGTAATACTCACTATTTTCGGGTTTGCTTGTACATTAATTGGGGTCGTCGGTTTAACAATGATATACCAAGCTTCGACAGGTATTTTGTTACTTTCATTCCTCTTTTTGATAGGTTTTGGTTTAGGTGCTATTTTTACAACAGCTTCAACCACGGTGATGTTAAATGCCCCTGATGAAAAAGCGGGGATGGCAGCCTCAATTGAAGAGATCGCCTATGAAATCGGTAGTGTACTTGGTGTGACATTCATGGGGGGATTAATGAGCGCGATTTATACGTTAAAACTCTCTTTACCTGAAAATATAACGGTTAGTGATACCGTGTATGACAGTCTAGATGAGGCTTTATTAATTGCGGAAAAATTACCGCAAGATAGCGCTGGCTTATTGGTTAATCAGGCGAATATTGCTTTTGATCATGCATTTTTAGCGGTCATGATCGCAACTATCGTTGTCTTGTTAATCAGTATCATCGTGTTACCTGTTTTCTTGCGGTCAAAGAAGGTTTTATCGGCTTATTAATGGAAAGGGAGCATAGAGCTCCTGAGGTTGTTGACAAAGCGGGATAAAAGCGTGGTTTTTCCCGCTTTGTGTTATCAGCCGAAAATCAATGAATTGATTTTCCTAGCTTATTTTCAAAACCTATATGACTTGCTGCCAAACATAATATGTTTGGCAGCAGTCTGGGGAGCATAGCGCTCCTTTTTTATTTCACTTTGCGGATCAAAATGATAGCTAGTAATGGACTGAGTGAAAACAGCGCAAAAAGCCAAATTGAGGCTTGCTGTGCTCCAATCATTCCTCCTGGATTCATTAACCCGCTATTATTCACCACAACGCCAACAAAAGCGGCTGAAAATGCGGTGGCATACAGCTGAATGGTAATGATAGATGATGATGCTAGGTTTTCTTCGCCCTTCGGCGCACTATTAAACACGCGCAAAACAAGGTGAGGCCAACAGATCCCAATCCCCAGTCCTACTCCCATCATTGCGACCAAGTAAATAATCAATAATAGGACAGAATCCGTAAGTTTCTGATTGTGAGTCAAAATAGCAAGTATAATAAGAGAAATAAATATGATGACCGGACCAGTTCGAATGATTTTTAGCACGATAGAGCCTGTCTTGTTTGCGCTAAATAATGCACCAATAGTCCACCCTGCGGCCATGATAGCCGTTAAATATCCGGCAGATAAGGGTGAGAAATGATGAATGGTTTGTAAAAAATAAGGCACGTAAATCTCTGTTGTCATACCACCGACAAGTAAGCACATGGTTAAAAAAATCACCCCAAGCGGATTTTTTAACGAATAGGCTCCACTCGGTAATAAACGCTTTCCATTTTTCCCATCTAAAAACGCAATGATAACAATAATAGCGATGCTAATAAGTAGGCTAATTAGGTTTATTACCAAGCTTTCCGATAAGCTACCGACCGAAATAGTGAGCACAGAGATAACTAGCAATGAAATTGCTAAGAAAGGGATTTTTGAGACTTGAGGTGATTGAGTTTGTTTTCTTGGGAGCTGCCCAAGGACGATTAACGCGAGAAAAACAGCAACGGGTAGTAAAGCCCAAAATGCCCAGCGCCAATGTCCACTTTCTGCGAAAATCCCCCCTATTGCAGGGCCACATAAGGTTGCTATCCCCCACATGCCAGAAACCACTCCCATCGCTCGTGACCACAAGTTTTCTGTGAAGACAATACGGATCAGCGCATAGCTAAGAGCAAATAAAATACCACCACCAAAGCCTTGTAGTGCACGGCCACCCAGTAATATCAGCATTGATGGGGAAGCTGCGCACCAAATAGAGCCTAAAGCGAATATAGTAAGAGCAATTAGGTACGCAAATTTGGGGCCAAAATTATCTAAAATTTTACTGGAAAGGGCTGAACCCACGATGGATGTTGCGACAAAGATAGTCGTATTCCATGCGTAATATTCAAGTCCACCAATATCATTAACAACACTAGGCAATATGGTTGTCACGATATAAATATTGATAGCATGCAAGGCTACGCCCCCTGTCAGGGCTATAGTGAGTAACGCATTGGTACCACTGAGTAAATCAGCCCATTTGGCCTGAGATACATTTGATGTTTCATTGCTCATAGAAGACCCGCTAGACGGAATAGTCGAAAACAAGGTATTATCCAAGTAATAGCTTGGATAATAGAGTCACATAATGATTAATGCAAGTAATTACTTGGATAATTTAAATCTTACTCAAGCCGTAGATAAAGTTCTTTTTTGTATTAAAACAAAGGGGCCGATTTCTACAGCGGTGATTGCGAAAGATTTAAATATGACGGGAGAAGCTGCCAGACAGCATATTCAAAAGCTTTCGACTTTAGGATTAGTGGAAGGAGCTCAATGTCTGTCACAAACGGGAGTAGGGCGGCCTAGGCAAAATTGGATATTAACTGAATTAGGGCATCAGCGTTTTCCTGATACTCATGCACAACTCGCTTTGCAATTAATTGATTCGGTTCGTACTATTTTTGGCGATGAGGGGTTAGAGAAGCTTATTAGCCAAAGGGAAATGGAGAGCCGAGAAAAATATTTTGCCCGTTGTAAGGGATTGCCTTTAGCTGAGCGGCTAGAGGTATTAGCCGAAGTTCGTAGCGAAGAAGGTTATATGGCAAAGGTTGAACAAGATAATGACAGTTGGTTATTCATCGAGAACCATTGCCCAATTTGTGCTGCGGCCACAGCGTGCCAAAATTTTTGCCGTTCTGAACTCACATTGTTCAAAGAGGTGGTTGGTGATGATGGCTATGTTGAACGAGAACAATATTTACTTGATGGCGCAGGGCGCTGCGTGTATCGCGTAAAAGTTAATAGTTAATTAAAGTTATTTGGGAGAGGTTAAATGGCGTTTCTTGCTTAGCCATGCATACACAATTCCTGCAATTGCTCCTGCAATATGGGATTCCGTCGAAATATATGGATTGACGGGTAATAACCCACTCGCCATAGTACCAAAATAAAATAATACTAATAGGGCGATGGTAATATCAATCCAATTTCGGCGGAAAAAGCCTTGTGCAATTAACAAGCCCCATAAACCGAACACCCACCCGCTTGCACCAATATGAATTGCATTTCGGCCAAATAACCAAACAGCTAAACCCCCAACAATAATGATAAACAGTGACGCCAATAAGTAAGCTTTAATAGTGCGATAAAGTAATAATGCACTTAAGATGATAAATGGGGGTAAGTTACTGATTAAGTGTTCCCAGCTTCCATGGATAAATGGTGAAAAAAATATACCCAATAAACCAGCTTCAGTGCGGGGGATGAGCCCAAACTGAATAAGCCGTCCTGCGGTTAAGCTATTAACTAGTTGGACAATAATAAAGATTGCAACAACCGAGGCTAATAGCTTAACGCGAGGATACCTTTGTAAAGATTTCATTAGTTAGTGGCTACTTAGTGCTTGAACGCTTTCAACTAATGAAGCTAACTGACCTACAACCCGATCACCAATATCAGTATTATCACCACCAAGAGCTTTATTACGCATAAAGTCTTTCTTAATTTGTTGCCAACGTTCCTTATCTTTTGCAGAGAGAGTTCCACGTAACTCTGCAAGTTTTAAGAGATTTTCTTCAGCTCCAGTAGTTAAAAGCTGCGCTTCACCAAGGTAATGGTCATCCAGTAACCTTTCCAGCTCGTCATCGTTCATGACAGCGGCAACTTTTTCGCTTAACTTATTCATATTACGATAACTACCTTGCAAGCGGAAAGCCGGTTCAGTTCGGTATTTATCTGATTGTGCTGCGCTGGCGATATATTGTTGGTTCACTTTTAATACGACGTCACGTAATTTAATTAGCTTTTTAATTACATTGATTATTTCATTTATTTCGGCATCAGAGTATGGGTAGCTAAGAGTACTGGTTGAAACAGATTTCCCCATAGCTTGATCGACAAATACATAGAGGTCATTGAGATCTCTTAGTGCCAAAGGTGCTAAGACAGGGTTAGAGGTTAAACTATTTTCGATATAGCTTAACGCAAATGCTTCATCCATACCGCCTAAAACTTCCCCTAGGTTATAGATATCAGCACGGTTTGCTAGCATGTCAGGGATGCGGAATACTTCACCTGATTCGGTATATGGGTTACCAGCCATGACGACGCAGAATTTTTTACCGCGCATATCATATGTTTTTGTTTGTCCTTTCCAAACCCCTTCAATACGTCTTGTTCCATCACAAAGAGAAATAAATTTTTGTAAGAATTCGGGGTGTGTGTGCTGGATATCATCGACATAGAGCATCACGTTGTTCCCCATTTCAAGGGCTAAGTTTAATTTTTCTAGTTCTTGTTTTGCCGTTGCATTAGGCGCTTGTTCTGGGTCAAGGGAAAGAACATTATGGCCAAGAGCTGGACCGTTGATCTTCATAAAGATTAGCCCTAGGCGATCTGCTGCATACTCCATTAGGGTCGTTTTACCGTAACCTGGAGGGGAAATCATCAGCAACAGCCCCATGAGGTCTGTACGTTTTCCTTCACCCAAAGCGCCGATTTGTTTCGCCATATTGTCACCAATAATAGGTAAATAAACATCATTAATCAGTTTATTACGAACAAAAGAGCTTAACGGTTTTGCTTTGAATTCATGAAGCTTTAAGCGTTCACGTTCTTTAGCAACAAGGTTTTGGCGCAGTGCTTGGTATTGGCGAAACTCAGGTATAAAGCGTTTTCTTTGACCTCGCATACGACTAAAGTAATTATCGAGGCTCAGTGACAAGGTTTGGTTTTCAATTGTCGGGTGTTCACCAAGTAGCCCGGATACCTTAAAGTAAAGATCAGCTTCGCTATAACGTGCAGAGCTCACTTTATCTAAAATGATAATGGCAATTGCTCCGGGTATATAAGGAACAAGGTGAGAGAATTCCGGCACAGAACATAGCCCTTGTAGCCAGTTTTGAATTAATGACCATCGCTGTGCATAACGTGTCCCCAAGTTTTGCTGTGAGCGATTGAAGTCAATCCACATGTGGGCTTCTTCCAACCGGCTTTGTAAGGCTAATACAAGTTCTCTTGCATATTTACTATAGACTAATTCTATAGGGGTTCTTGCTAAGACAAAACTTAAGTATTCAGCTGCTTGGGTTTGTTCATACGCTTGGCATTGGATAGGGTTATCTTGTAAAAACAAGCTAATATTGGCTTCAATTTCGGCTTGTAAATCAAGTAATGCATTATCATTATGGAATAGCTGGTGGATATTCATAGCGGTTCTGGCGCGTTCAGGCCAAAGCGCAGGAATCTCTTGTTGCTGTGCTATTTCCCAATAAATGGCAGCAATTGCTCGGGCTGTTGGGCTATAGCGTAGAAGATCGGCTTGTTCACCAATAGGTAGCAATTTTTTCAGTATCGCCATCGCGTCATGATCATGAATACCTTTCTCGTAGCCCTCTTTATAACGAGGGCTTGCAAAATCCCGAACTATTTTTTCTAGCTTTTCTGTGGATGTGAGCGCATTTTTTAGGATAGTAAAATCTAAGCCTTCTTGGCGTTTTGTTGCTGCATAAATAATTGAATAAGCAAGATACTCTGCACGATAGACAGTATCGGACTCAGACTCTAATGACGCAGTCCAATAAGGCTGTAGCAGTGATAGTTCTTCATTTTCAATTGGCTCTTGGAAATCGGTCCCCGTCAGATAAACCCACAATTGATTATTTTTAGGCAAAATAGTGAGATCGAGCTCTTGGGTGTTTACGCTAAAGCGGTGACGAGGGCCTAATTTAATGATATTTCCGCCATCTTCAAAAATGTCGGTTTTATCTCGCAAAATACGTATTGCTTGATCCCGCGAAGCTTTTAAGCGTGCATCGATATCATCGGCTTTAACGTTATCGTTAATTTCCCTTAATTTTTCAATAATTTCACGGGTTTTTAAGGCGAGAGGGTCAGATGCAAAGAACGCATTGAGTTCATCTTGAGATTGTAGACGAACAGTTCTACGTTGTAGGCTATCTAGTAGACGGTCGGCGGCGGTTAGTAAATTTTGAGCTCGGCGCTGGCGGTCATCAATAAGGACTTGTTTATGAGATTCAAAGGTTTCGAGTAGCTCTTCACGTTTAGCGAGAATGTCATCTAGGAACTCATCATGACTGCTAAATTGACTTTCCAGTTCTTCTAGTTGAACCAGCAATCTTGATAGCTGATCATCACAACGCTCAGGATCAGTAGCAAGGGAAAGTGCATTGGTTATCCCTTGGCTAAATAAGCGAAATTGTGCGCCAAATTGAGCAACAGTTTCTACGCTACTTTGAGATTTTCGTTTTTGCTGTAAGCGTGCCCGAGACTGGTTTAATTGTGCATATATTTGAGAGATAGCATCAATAATGTGCGTCTGCTGCGTCACATCATTAAAAGTGAGTGATGCCATGAGGTTGGAAAGCATATCTAAATCAGCTGACATTTTTTCCATATTATTCATAGGAACATCGAGCTGAGCACTATTTTGCGATTTTTCTATTTGTTCTTCGAAGGTAATTAACTGTTCTTTAAAGGGCAATAAGGCCTTATCGCTGGCAAGGAAGGTTGCGGTTTCTTGTGAAACAGATTGCTGAGCGGCAATAATTTCATTTTCCATTGCGCTGAGCTGTTCTAAATCCATATAACGAAATTCACGCAATGAAATCAAATGCCCACGTTGTGCGCTAAGCGCGTTCAATCCATCAACGAATTGCTGAATATCTACCCAGCTTTCAGGTAATGTTAGGGAAAGGAGCGATTTTTGTCTGCTGATAGCTTCATTCATTGATTTAGCAGACTGCTGACGAATACTCTCAACTTTTTCATATTCATCAAGAACCAGCTCACTGGTTTGGGTGATATCTTTGAGTAGCTTTCCAATGCCTAAGCATTGTTCATCATTAAACCAATAATAAATATCTAATAAATTTTTTGGCTGTTGACTAAGTTGTTCATAGCGAGCGATAGAAACTTGGTTACCTTCTATTTCTTTAGATATATGTAAGATTTCTGATATACCGCGAACTAAATCGGCATTACCAATTCTACCAAAAAAGCCGTTACGAGTGGGTTGCTGGTCTGCAAACTCTTCTGAATAGAATGGTGTTTGCCAAACTTGCATAGGGTGAACGCGAGTAGGTTCTTCACCTTCACCTTCAAAGAGCACCATTTTGCCATCTTCTAGCATGGCATAACCATGCCCAATGAGTGGAATTGAGAGTGTTCGTTCAATTAGATTATAATTGAATAGGGCAATACGGCCTTGATTTGGTGAATAGAAAACATATAGAACATCTTCTCCATTTGGAGAACGGCGTAAGCGGCGAAAACGCATATCCTCCATGGATTGTTCAAAAGTTTTATAGTCACCATTTTGTAGATAATAGCCACCAGGAAAAATAATTCCGTGATCTTCAGGCAGTTGTACGCAAGCTTGTCCAATTGTATCAATGCGTTGTACTGATTGAGTCAGAGTGTTGTAAACGAGATAACGCCAATTTTCTTCACGGTAAGGTAAAACTTTTAACAGAATTAAACTGCCCGCTTGCGCATATTCGATTTGTGCATCATCAAGGGACTGATTTTTATCTACTACAACTTCTCGATAAATGCCTAAGCCATCTTCTGTGTTATTCTCACACTTTATGGTTAAATCACCACCGATAGTTTCAATGAATACAGTATCGAGAATATTTATATGGGGGTAGCGACCATTAACGGTATCTTCTCGGGTGGTTTTGTGCCATTCAAAGTCGTAAGCAGGTGGTAAAGCGATATCACGTTCACCACGATTATCTATGTATTCAATTCGGCGTTTATCACTGGAAATAGACCAACGAAAAACACGTACATCCGTTATGCGATCGCCAATTTGAAAACTAGCGAGAAGTTTGCCTTCTCGTTCAACTAATTGGAGCAACTGAGTGTTTTTATAATAAGTATAGAGCTCAGTAAAGTCTTGAATAAAGCGGTTATCATTTAAGAATGTGTTTTCATAGGGAACGGCTTCAACATCAAACTCGCCTTCATTTTCTATCAGCCGATATAATGAAAAAACATCTTCAAGATGTGTTTCTTTTTTTAAGCCAAGAAAAACGTTATAGCCAAATAAAAGCCACTCACCAACTCGGACAATATCCCTTGCTTGGCAATTATTTTCAGTACGAATACGGATACGACCAATGATATCCATCTGGCTTTGGCCAAATTCTTCTAGCCGTTTTTCATTGAGTTGTACAGCTTTTTGGTGAAGTTGCTGGCCTTGCTCGGTTAGGCGTTTACGTAAAATTTCATAAGCACCGCCTTCAGCAACAGCACTATCGAGTATTTCTTGTTCGCGATCCGTACCCTGAATATCTGACATTGTGCAGCGAATTCCCTTAATTAAGACAATAAAAACGATTAGGGGTAAGTTTTACCCCTAAAACGTAGACGGCTTAAAGTTGATCATCGTTTGGCTGAATAGGTTTTGCAGTAACGGTTTTTGCCAGTTGACCTGCTCCTTTTGCTGCCATGAAACCATTAATCAAATCCTGTACTTCAGGGTTTTTCAATAAAGCGGCAATATCAATTTTTTTGTCTTCCTTGCTGCGGTTAATCAGTTTCTCTACATTCTCTTTTGCGAAACTGCTTTTATCCATAAAACCATCCACCGCTTTTCCTAAACTAAGGGCTTTGGAGAACGTATTGAAGAAGCTGCCATCACCACCCACAATTTCAATATTGGTTTTACTAAGTGCAGCAGCCAGCACATCAGCTTGCTCACGGGCAATTTCTTTATTGGCGTCAATGGATGCCATTGCTTGCTCAAATTCTTTCTCAAGACGCATACGGAATTCTTCATGGGAACGAGCTGTGTCGCTGAGGTGATCCATTGATTTAAATTTATCAGTTAAACCATCGGCTTCAGCTTTTAAGCGCTGGCGAATAACTTCAGCTTGAGCTGAGCCAAGTTGGCCTTCACCACGAGCTTGGGCTGCCAGTTTTTCTTCGAGTACTTTGGCATCTGCTAAGCCTAATTTTTCTTTTGCATTAGCTTGTTGTTCTTCACCGCGAGCTTGAGCCGCGAGTTTCTCTTCAAGAATTTTCGCCTCGGCAAACCCTTGCTGTTGCTCTGCTTTGGCTTTAGCTTCCATTACTTGCGCTTCTGTTAATCCTTTTTCTTTTAACCCACGGGCCTCGGCTAACAGTTTTTCAGCAGTAATATTGGCAAGGACTAAACCTTCTTTTTCTTCGGCTTCCGCTGTAGCTTGGCGAACACGGGCCTCTGCTAAGCCTAATGCAGCATGCTCTGCTTCAATACCTTCCGCTAAGCGTTTCTTAGCTTCAGCTTGTTTGGCTGATGCTTCTAATTCAGCTTGTGCCATTGTGCTGATTTCTTCTGCACGATGTTTAGCACTTGCCTCGTCAGCTTCGGCTTTCTTCACTTGGCGGACTAAGGATTCTTCAGCTTCAGCTTGTGCGTTTATAATAGTCACTTGGCGCATACGTTCTGCTTCTGACACTTCTCGTACTTCTTTGATACGTTCTTCTTCTTGTGCAACAGTTTTCTCAACAGCTACACGCTCGCGGATCACGTTAGAAATATTTTTGCGTTCTTCTTCAAGGGCTTTTTCTTTTTCGATACGTTGAAGTTCAACTTCGCGCTCACGAGCAACAATTTCAAGCTCACGAGCACGGCTAACACGTTCCTCTTCAATAGCAACGGCACGAGTACGGTTTTGTTGAGCAACTTCTACCTCACGCATGCGGTTTTCTTCACGAATTTCTATTTCTTGCTGAGTTTGAATGCGTGCTTGTTCTGATTTTAGACGTTCTTCTTCTTGGACTCTTAAAGTTTCCGCTTGCTCACGTGAGCGAATATTATCAATTTCACGTTTTTGGCGTGCTTCAGCATCGGCTTGTTGGCGCTCTAATGCTAAGCTTGCTTCTCGGGTTTCCACATTTTTCTTTTGGATAGCGAGCTCTTGGTCGCGTTCTCTTTGGTTAGTTTCAACATTATGAATTGCCGTAATTTCAGTAATTTTACGAATACCTTCAGAGTCAAAGATATTGTTTGGGTCTAAAGCAGACTTCGGTGTTTGCTCTAAATAGTCAATTGCTACATCCTCGAGGGCATATCCGTTGAGGTCTTTACCGATGACATCGACGATACGGTCACGGAAATCTTGTCTATTTTCAAATAACGTTGCTAAATCAAGTTGTTTACCAACGGTTTTCAGTGCTTCAGAAAACTTCGCGCTAAACAATGCACTGACTGCTTGGTGATCTGATGCACGATCAACGCCGATAGCTTTAGCCACTTTCAGTACATCTTCTGTGGTTTCATTGACGCGTAAATAGAATGCTACAGTGATATCAGCACGCAAGTTATCATGACATATAAGTCCATCTTTACCTCGGCGGTCAACTTCCAATGTCAGCAATGAAATGCGCATAAATTCTTTTTTATAGATAACTGGGTATACTAATGCCCCAGTAAAATGCACTTTAGGTTGTGACGACATATCGTTAACAATCAAAGCAGTACCTTGAGGAACTTTGATATAGAAGGCTTTGAATAATCCAAAGAACCCTAAAATAACTAGGATGATCCCCCCGATAATAGTTAAAAAGGGCATTAAAGCAGCCAAGTCCATATTTCTTCTCCATAGGTTCTGACGATGTCGTCATTTCAATTTATGCAAGCAAGGTATTATTTTCTGTAAAATGAGTTAGCCATGACGAAATTCATTTTCGGTCACGACTTGGTAACTGTGAGATGCAGCGTCATAGCTTATTATGACGACACGATCGCCTCGTTTTAAATTTTCACTTGATGGGGCGCGTATTTGTAAAATTAACCCCGCACCACCATCTTCTAATATGGCTTCACCATTTTGTTCATTGACCGTACCTGAACGTACAGTGGCATACTTCCCTATCAATTGGTGTACTGTTTTAGGTTTATTTAGGCTAATCAATTTTTTACGTACAGGCTTTAAACAAAGAGCGGTTAAATGAAGAGAGATAAATAATGTGATGGCAAGCACTGCGAAGCCAACAAGGAAGCGTAATAAATTTGAGTCAATATAGCGAATGAATCCATACACGCAGAAATAGCTAATTACCCACCCAAAAAGTGTGAATAGAGTGAGTATAATAGTAACAGGGATACCTGCTAACCCTAACTTAGTTAACCATCCAGCAAAGCCAGTTGCATCAATACCAGTATCTAATTCAGTATCGATATTGAGCAAATCAATGTCTAATAAACCAAAAGCAGCACATAACCAGTAAAATAAAACAATAATTAGCAAGCCGCTAAAAAGAATCGTTGGAAACATTAAACTGTTATGGAAAAACAAACTCATAATATTTTCTCTTTATTTTTAATGTGTTACCTACTATATGAAAGTAGGGATAGTTTGTTTAATTGACCACTATAAATGAGATAGCGTCATAATATATATTTTAATACATTGCAGTATCGGACTAGTCTAGAAGCCGTCTAGAATACATCGTTATTTTATAGTTTCTTATAGGTCTGTGTTTATATCCAGTATTATGTTGTAGAGTTATTCTTAAAATATTATCCATAATGAGATGTCATTGATTGGTGATAATTTTAGCACTAATAGACAAGAAGATGATAAATGTTATCAATTATAAAATGATTTTTTTGAGAATAAAATGAGGGAAATTGATATGGAAGAAGTGATAAATCATGCCTCATCTTATAGAATTAGGATGAGGCGTAATAAAAAGCCACATTAGTCTATTAAATTCAAACAGGCTGCACCACGAGCACCACCAGAATCGCCATAGCGCGCTTTTTCAATAGCTGGCATTGTCGCTATACCATAAAGATATTGTGGTAAAATTTCGGGCAAGTATTGGTAGATATCGTCAAATTGTGACAGTCCACCACCAATAACGACTAAATCAGGGTCAAATACCGTCACTACCTGTCCCATAAACATAGCTAATAACGACATGTAGCGGTCAACATGTTGTATTGCTTCGGGCTCTCGTTGCTTGTATAACTCGATAATTTCGATAGCAGAGCGTTTTTGGCCTGTAAATGATGAGTAAATGCGCTCAAAACCAGGGCCTGAAAGATAGGTTTCGAAGCAGGCGGTTTGTCCACAGCCACAAACAATTTCAGGTACGGTATCACCAAATAGTTTGGCTCCACGTACGCTAAGATTCATATGGCCAATTTCACCCGCTATCCCATTTTTACCAGATAATACTTTGCCATTGATAATAAAGCCACCGCCAACACCAGTCCCTAAAATTAAACCAAGAACGGTTGGGTAACGTTTAAATTCAGGAGCCCAAGCCTCTGATAAAGCAAAGCAGTTTGCGTCATTTTCGACTTTTACTGGGCGTTGTAAGATATTAGCAAGATCATGAATTAAGGGTTTGTACTGTGCGGCAGGGACATTGGTTGTAAAGACGGTACCTTTAGCATGGTTAACAATGCCTGGTACTCCAACACCGATTTTTCCTTCGCTGTTAAATTTTTTATCAGCTTCTTGTGTGAGTAACAAAAAAGCGTTTAACAGTGCTTGATAGTCATTTTTAGGGGTAGGAACGCGTTTTTGCCAGACTTGATTTAACTCATTGTCAAAGACGGCAAGCTCAATTTTCGTCCCACCCATGTCAAAGCCGTAATACATTTTCATTTTCCCCTAATGGTTTACTCACCAAAGAAATTACATATCTATTTGATAAATAATAAATGATGGTACTGTATTATCTAATTATACAAAATATCACCAAAGGATAAATTATTGTTTTCGAATTTATTTTTTATACAAAAATAAATGGATATTGAGAATAATAATTTTTCAATGAATATTAATTCTTTGATTTATATCATTTACCAATAAACCTAAAAGGATAATAAATAAACCTCAATTTACTTAAGTCAAATATAGGTGGTTTATGGCTAGAGGTTTTTTTTATATAACTGAAAAACAACGACGCCGTTATGGTGTTGCTTTTTTTATCGGGATTATCAGCGGGATTGTTTCGGCATTTGTGAAGTGGGGGGCAGAAGTACCGTTACCGCCAAGAAGCCCTACAGACATGTTTAATGCAGCGTGTTCACCAGAAACACTGATCAGAGTTGCTGAGCAAGTTGATTGTTCACGTAATTTTCTTAATCCACCTTATATTTTTTTAAGGGATTGGCTAGGAATAGCTGATCCTAACTCTGTTGTTTATACTTTTGCAGGCCATGTTTTTAACTGGGTTGGCGTCACCCACATCATATTTTCTATCGTTTTTGCTATTGGGTATTGTATTGTTGCAGAAATATTTCCAAAAATTAAATTATGGCAAGGCTTGCTAGCTGGCGCATTAGCGCAGTTATTTGTTCATATGATTTCATTCCCTTTAATGGGATTAACTCCGCCACTTTTAGATTTACCTTGGTATGAGAATGTCTCCGAAATCTTTGGCCATTTAATTTGGTTTTGGTCTATTGAAATTATCCGTAGAGATTTAAGAAATCGGATTACTCATGAGCCAGACCCAGAAGTTCCACTTTCACAATACTATAGATAAATATTTATTAATCATATGGATAGGAGCTATATTTCGCATTTCTGGTGTGAAAATATGTTCCTATCTTCATTTTTTAGGCTTAAATACCTTTCAATAAAATAATTGCACCATTATTTTTAATGATGTATTGTTATATTATAACATTACATTTTGGTGGCTATTATGAAACAAAGAATACACCCACAATACCGTACTGTAGTTTTTCATGACACAAGTGCTGATGCTTATTTTAAAGTTGGCTCGACTATAAAAACGGAAAAAACGATTGAATATGAAGGGGAGGTTTTCCCTTATGTAACTCTTGATGTGTCTTCACAGTCGCACCCATTTTATACTGGTAAGCAGAAGTTAATTTCTCAAGAAGGTAAAACGGCTCAGTTCCAAAAGCGCTTTGGTCGTTTCTTGAAAGCAGAGGATAAGTAAAGATGAAAGTCTTGAGTTCATTAAAAATGGCAAAAACACGTCATCCCGATTGTCAAGTAGTTCACCGTCGCGGTCGTGTTTATGTGATATGTAAAACGAATCCTCGCTTTAAAGCGGTGCAAGGTTGTAAGAAAAAACGTTAAATCTACACTTTACTTTCCTGTGTTTTTATAGAGTTGGGATGTATGGATATACTTCATACATCCCTCTTTTTTAGGAATGAATTGCGAAAGACGAGTTTACAATTTGGAAAAATATCTCAGTACATTTCTTCGATTATTAGTCTGATTACTAATCTTCTTGCTATTAGTGATGAAATTCACTTGCACATAGGTGCATATTTTGTCAGGTTTAATACATGCGAAAAATTTCTAGCTTCAATTTCAGTGAATACAGAATGAATGATAAAAATGACGGTATTCACTTTGTGGAGTCGGAACTGGAAATTTCTTGGTAAAAGTTTAAACAAACAGGGTGAATTAAAATGAAAAGTGTAGGATTTGTTGGCTGGCGAGGAATGGTTGGCTCAGTATTGATGCAGAGAATGGTTGAAGAACGCGATTTTGATGCGATCCATCCTGTGTTTTTTACCACCTCACAACATGGTGCAGAAGCGCCAGTTTATGGTGGCCATCGTAGCGTTTTACAAGATGCTTTTGATATCGATGCATTGAAAGCATTGGATATTATTATTAGTTGTCAGGGGGGGGATTATACTCACGAAGTTTATCCTAAATTACGTGAGTCGGGTTGGGAAGGATATTGGATTGATGCTGCTTCTTCATTGCGTATGAAAGATGATGCGATCATTATTCTTGATCCAGTTAATAGCCAACATATCCAAGATGGCTTGAATAAAGGAATTAAGACCTTTGTTGGCGGCAACTGTACAGTAAGCCTGATGCTCATGTCCTTAGGTGGTTTATTTACGAATGATTTAGTTGAGTGGGCGTCTGTTGCTACTTACCAAGCTGCTTCAGGGGCTGGTGCTCGTAATATGCGTGAGCTTTTAGCTCAAATGGGGTCTTTGCACACTCAAGTTGCTAAAGAGTTACAAGACCCAGCATCTGCTATCCTTGATATTGAGAAAAAAGTTACTGACTTTACTCGTAGCGGCACAATGCCTACCGATGCTTTTGGAGTACCATTAGCGGGTAGCCTGATCCCGTGGATTGATAAAGCATTAGAAAATGGCCAAAGCCGTGAAGAGTGGAAAGGCCAAGCAGAAACCAACAAAATTCTAGCAACGGGAAATAATATTATCCCAGTTGATGGATTATGCGTTCGGGTTGGGGCACTTCGTTGCCATAGCCAAGCTTTCACCTTAAAACTGAAAAAAGATATTCCATTAAAAGAGGTAGAGCAGCTACTTGCGTCTCATAATGATTGGGTGAAAGTGGTACCAAATGACCGAGAAATTACGATGCGTGAACTAACACCAGCTGCTGTGACGGGTACATTAAGCACACCAGTTGGACGTTTACGTAAATTGAATATGGGCCCCGAGTACCTATCTGCATTTACCGTCGGCGACCAATTGTTATGGGGAGCGGCAGAGCCTCTTCGTCGCATGTTGCGGATCTTACTATAGTTTCTAAGCGGTAATTAGCCATTTTATATAAACCTGCACAATACAGTGTGCAGGTTTTTTTCTAGAATTAATGCCGAGTTGGTTTATTCTGCGCTGGCTGGTGTTCTAACTCTTTTGCCAAGAAGTAGTTCAAGAAAGTTCGGATCACGGCAATGATACCTAATTTTATGAGGCTATCTAAATCAGGGTCGACGGTTGTTGCTAAAATATCAGCAGCTAATTGGAACTCTAATGCAGTTGCTAACCAGTCACCAAAACAATAGCGAGCTGTGCGTGCTTTCCGAGTTTTTATCCAAACAATTAGGGTGTTGACTAAACCAATAACCACGCAGATGACTGAAATAGCTTCTAATAGTAACTGAAGTACATGAACGCTAGAAACTAAGAGTTCACGTAAAAAGGCTAAATCAAACATTAAAACCTCGATATTAGGAATAATTTACTTCTGTTAACTATGGGCAAAGACTCGCAAAATATCGAGTTTTATTGTGGTTCTATTGCTTCAGATAGTAACTGATTAATAGATAGTATGTTTCTGTTACCATCAATTACCTGTATATTTTTATTTGGCAGATAACATTCTTGTAAAGGAGACAAACAAGCCCGTGGTGAGTGTTGTTGTATACCAAGCCAATCACTGATTAGCCAATAATTATTCGCAGTTGAATAAGGCGCTTGTAAATTTTTCGTACTTAAATTTGGTTTGTTGCTGTTTTTGCTATACCAAATTAGTAGTGGGATTTCATAAGCTTCTTTTCGAGGTTTATTTACGCCATGGTGATAGTGGATATCGTTGTTTTCACCAATGCGCTGTAGTGCATGGTCTGCAAAGAACATTAGTGTGGCTGGCTTTTCGGAAATTTTTTGTCGTATTTTTTCAATAAATGCATCGGTATAAGCAATAGAGCTGTCATAGCAATCATCGTCTTCCTGCCCACTGAATGTTTTGAATTGTTTTTCTGGAAAGCGGTTACAAGAAGGCTCATGGCTGCCGTAGGTATGTAAGACAATCAGTTTTTTTTGTGTTGTTTTATCATCGACTGCATCATTAAAATCATCAATTAATTCATTGTCATAACCTACAAATTCATTCCATTTTTTGTGTTGAGCCATACTTGCGATAGCTGAAATAACGCTAGTTTTTTTATTCGTTTTTCCTTGGTTACTTAACCAATATGTTTTGAATCCTGCATGATTAGCGAGAGAAATAATATTATCGGCATAATGTTTTTTATTATGCATTTGGTCAAATTGGATATTTGCCAAGGAGATAGGTACTGACAATATGGTGACTGGAGCAGGAGAATAAGCGTGTGTGAAAACCAGCATTTGTGACTGATGGCGTTTAAGCTCAGGTGTTGTGTCATGGCGATAACCATAGAGGCTCATATGATCTCGTCGCAAAGATTCACCGATAACTAAAACATAAATTTGTTGTTGGCTATTTGTTTTTTCATAGTTAAACGGTACAACTTGCGATGATATTTTTTGTATTTCACGATTCTCATACAAGTTTTTCAGGAGTGCTGCGGAATTATAAAACGGGGTATATTGTAGGTATTTTTCTCCCATTAGCAGGTGACTGTCAGGTTTATTGAGTAGTGATGAATAATAAATTGGAACCGAAATTAAATACCCACCAAGTAAGAGTAAATTTAGAAAAATAATCCGAGAGGATAGATACTTAGCGCACTTGAGGATACTAACTAAATAGAAAATAAAGGCGATAAGATAGAAAAACACATAGCCGATATTATAAGAAAGCATGCCTATCGTTTCACTACCATTAGTATTAATAAAGGTTTCCGCAATGGAGGAAGAAAAGTGGGTATCGTGTTTTTGGTAGAAGAAAAAAGATACTGACAGATTAAGTGCCCAGAGCCCTGCAATAAAAACAGTGAATATTTTGCCTAGTAATAACCTATAAATACTGGCGCATAACACCATAATCAATGTACCAGAAATTATTATGGCTATATTGCTAATGGCCCCCATATTATAAGTAAATAATGTAGGGATAGTTGAGATTATAAAAAAACAAACAAAGATAGCGAGTTGACGAATCATCATTATTCTTTTTTACGTAAAGAACCTTACCTTGTTGGGTGAATCAATAGTCATTTCCATGAATAAATTTTATTAACGTATAGCATTAAGGGGTTATAACATAAAAAAATGTAAGGTAATCAAAATAGTGACGTAAAAAACTGTAAAAGCATGTTAGGTTTAGTCATAAAGCTTCCTCCAGCAATTATGAGTTTAATTATTAGAGGAAGCTAAGTGATAATATTAAAAAGTGACAGAAAGCTTGGCATTAATATTATCATTATCAAAATGATTAGATTTTAATTTACTGTAATCAATAAATAATTTGTATTCATTGTTTATATCAATGTTAGCTCCAATTTTGGCGGTAATGTTGTCTCGAGAAGCAGATACACCTTGCGAAATAAACTCATACCCAGTTTGTGGAAATTTTAATTTAATTTCACGAATTAAGTCACCATATTGATGTTGCCAACCTAACTCTCCGTATAAGCCCAGTTTATAGCGCTTATTTAGAGCCCAATTATTATCAAGACGCAGCCCCAGCATAGAGAGTAATGTGACAGTGCTTTGTTCATCTGCACTAAGTGCCGTTTTACCCCCATTTTCATTAATCGCCCTATTACGTGTATTGATATAGGCAAAGTTAGTAAAGGGCTCAATATTTACAATGGAGGTGGCCATAGGGTAGGCCATTTCAATAAAGGCTTGGCTTGTATTTATGTCATAAGTAGACGTGTTACTATCAGCGTACATTTGGTAGTTCACAGGCCTTTTTGTGTCGATAGCTCCTCGGTTATATTCTAAGCCACCACGAAGAACAATGGGTTTTATTTGTGCCCCACCATAGGCCGCAATGTGGTAGTTGATATTCTTATTAGTATTATCTTCGCTGGATAGAGAACCTTGGGTAACACCAATGGCAAGACCGGCTGTAATGGTATCATGATAAAAACGTTGGCTTGCACCTAGGAAGATCCCATTGGCGGATGCATGATAGCCTGAGGTGTTATCATCATTTGGTATATTTTCTTGCTGATATAACGTACTAACCCATAAATCTCCTTTATTTTCGTAACGTCCTTTTGTTTGGTTTAACGATTCGGAGTTGCGAATATGTTCCAGTAGCTTTGTTCTAATTTGGAGCGTGCTATTTATTTGATTTGATAGCACATGAGCATGAATGGGTTTGGATAATTCATGTATTGCGACTTTAATGTTGTTTTCATCAGACAAAATTAGGCTTTTATATAAAACATGGTTTTGAGGTAACTCATCAAGTATTTCTGCGACTACTTTTTGGTTTTTTGTTTCGGCAAAAGAAGCAAAGGCAATGTCACTACGTGAAAAGTTCAAGGTAACATCATTGGGTGAGTAAATGAGTTGAGACCTGACAAAGGTATAGCCCGGTAATACTGTATCAAACTGCCCTTTTACACCTTTTTTGGCACTCAGTATGGTATATTTTTTATCCAATAATTGGACAAGTTGTTCCGCAGTGAGTGCATTTTTACTACCTTGAAATGTGACATTAACAGTCCCACCATTTAACACGGCTAATCCTTGGCTATTTAGCCTGTCATTGTCGCCATTTTCAGTGATTTCAACAGGATACAGACTATTAGGCTCAAAAGTGACAGAGTCAGCAATTTCGATTGTTGCCGCTTTATTTTTTCCGGGGGATATCGTACCACCTGCCTTAACGGTTAAGTTACGAAGCTTTCCTGTCCCTATTAATAATCCATCGTTATGAATAGTCACATTCTGCATTTTTCCATTATTGATAACCTGTCCTTTATGTATATCTAGGGGGGAATTCAAGCTTCCATCAATGGTTAGTTTGCCACCATTGACAGAAGATTTTTTTGTGTAAGTATTTTCACCTAAAAGAGTCAGAGTGCCTTGGTTCAGTTGTAGCCCCGCAAAGCGGTTGTTACCGGATAGACTTAGTGAGCCTGGACCATTTTTGATTAATTGCCCAGGACCATGAATATTTTTTTTCCATTCATCGCTAGTTGAATAACTCGCTAGGCTGTATTCGTTTTTGTTATGGTTAACAATAAAATCGTTATAAAAATAAGTTGGTCCATCAAAAGCTTCAGGTAAATTTATCACCCCCCAATAGGTATTTGGATCATTGCTTTTTATATTCCAACCCGAAAGAGAATCACTGGGGTAGGCGGTACTGGATAAAATACTCAGCCTTTGTTCTTCATTAAGGTAAGGGAAACGCAGTCGTAGCAAATTACTGGCTAGCTTAGGTAGTTTATCGGGTGATAACTCCGGTACAGTATGGCTATTATCTGATAAATTCGCATTGCCATTTTTCGATGAAGCAAAACACAATTGCGGTTTGTGTTTACATTGAATGGGTAAGACAGAACGTGCATCTTTAGCTAATGTTGCAAAAGATTTGGCTATTTCGTCATCGGCTAAGTGTTGAGCCAGCAAATAATAATTCCCTGCGCGAGAGGCGATAATATCGGTTGGAAAATGAGCGCCAACGATAATACGACTTTCACCGTACTCTGAGGCTCGATCATAGATTTCTTTTATCTTTTCAGGGAACATCATTGATAAGGTTGCGGCCTGTTTAAATGCATTCCACGTATGCCCACTTGGATAAGATGACCCTGTTATTTTTGTATAATCAGGAAGGTATTCCCCATTGCTATTGAGAACTTGTTTTGGACGGCCCCTCAGGAAATGGTCTTTTAAAATAAATTCCATCGCCCTTTCAGGTTGCTTCTGAGTAGTTTTAGCGTAATGCCCTTGGTTATATAAGGACTGGAGTTTTTTGAAGGGCCTATTCGTGGTTAAATCAATGTTATATTTATTTTTGCCAAAAATGAGATTGCTAAAGCTATTTGATAAGTAATCATATTTTTGATTTCTATCGGCTTCAGCAAGCGTTTTTCTTTCCCCTGTTATTTTCGTTTTTTCGTTATAAATAACCCGATCTTTGTTTGCTGCTACTGAGTTTTCAAGTGGTGGTGGTGTAATTGCTTCATTTTTAAGGCCTTGAAGCCAATCATTCCTTTTATCTATAATTTGTTTTTCTGCATCTTCATATCCTTTTAATGCAAATGAAGGATTAATATAAAATATAGATACTAATATAATGGATACTGAATTAAATGGGTTTTTCATTATATTCCTATAGGCCTATCTAGTTAATTTTAAATCAGCTATATTCTATTTTTAGAACCCAATCTTTTTATGATCAAAAAAATACAAATGACAGTATTATTTTCTTTTTTTTTAATATGGATTTAGCGATATTTTTATTAGTTATATTATTTTACAATGCTTTTTTGTTTTGTAACTAATTGATATGTTTTGTTTTATGTTTTTATTTATTTATTAAAAGGTTAGTTGTTTATTAATGAAAGAGTGTAGATGAAAATAAGACTAAGTTTATTAGTTTTAATCTAGTGATTAAATATGGTGAGTTTAATCTTAGTACTATATTTAATTAAATAAAAAACCCCATACATTTTCGTGTATGGGGTTTGATAGATACAGTGAATATGATAATTAAATATCAATATTTGCAGCTTTTAATGCATTCTCTTCAATAAATGCACGGCGAGGTTCAACGGCATCACCCATTAATGTGGTGAATAATAAGTCGGTTGCAATCGCGTCTTTAACTGTAACACGCATCATACGGCGAGTTTCGGGGTTCATAGTCGTCTCCCAAAGTTGTTCTGGGTTCATTTCACCAAGGCCTTTATAACGCTGTACATACAGTCCACGACGAGATTCTCGAGTTAACCAAGCCAGAGCCTCTTCGAAGTTACTGATATCTTGACGACGCTCACCACGTTGAATGTATGCGCCTTCTTCGATCAGCCCACTGATTAAATCACCTAAATGTGTAATACGGCGGTATTCACTACCATGTACAAAGTCAAAATCAAGGTTATAGTCAGTATCAACACCATGGGTGCGAATACGAATAGTCGGCTCGAATAATTGACGTTCACGGTTTTCGTTAATGGTGTAACTATAAGTGCTACCGAATTGTTCGTTGTCTTCTAAGCGCTTAACAAGAGTTTTTGCCCATTCATCTACTTTTTCGCCGGTTTTTAAGTCATCTTCGGTTAAAGTTGACTGATATACCAAGCTATTTAATAGTGCTTGTGGATAAAGGCGCTCAAGGCGACGAATGATACGGTGTGCGGCGTTATACTCGACGACCAGCTTTTCTAATTCCTCGCCTTTCATAGCGGGTGCTTCTGCGCTTAAATGCAGCTCTGCGCCATCAAGAGCGATTGAAATCAGATAATCGTCCATCGCATCATCATCTTTGATATATTGCTCTTGTTTGCCACGTTTCACTTTATACAGTGGTGGCTGAGCGATGAAGATATGACCACGTTCAACGATTTCCGGCATTTGACGGTAGAAGAAGGTTAATAATAGCGTACGAATGTGCGAACCGTCGACGTCCGCATCCGTCATGATAATGATGCTGTGATAACGCAGTTTGTCTGGGTTATATTCATCGCGACCAATACCACAGCCTAATGCGGTGATCAGGGTTGCAACTTCTTGTGAAGATAGCATTTTATCAAAACGCGCTTTTTCCACGTTTAGAATTTTACCTTTCAGTGGCAAAATTGCTTGATTCTTACGGTTACGGCCTTGTTTTGCAGAGCCGCCCGCAGAGTCCCCTTCCACAAGGTATAATTCAGATAATGCAGGGTCGCGCTCTTGGCAATCAGCGAGCTTACCGGGTAGGCCTGCTAAATCTAATGCGCCTTTACGGCGTGTCATTTCCCGAGCTTTACGAGCCGCTTCACGGGCACGTGCAGCATCAATGATTTTGCCCACAACGATTTTTGCATCGTTCGGGTTTTCCAGTAAATATTCAACGAGTTTTTCGTTCATCATTGTTTCTACCGCAGTTTTCACTTCGGAAGATACCAATTTTTCTTTGGTCTGTGATGAGAATTTAGGATCGGGAACTTTAACTGAAATAACTGCAATCAGGCCTTCACGCGCATCGTCACCCGTTGCGTTGACTTTGCTTTTCTTCTGGTAGCCTTCTTTTTCCATGTAGTTATTCAATGTACGCGTCATTGCTGCACGGAAACCAGCGAGGTGGGTACCCCCATCACGCTGAGGAATATTATTGGTAAAGCAGTATACGTTTTCTTGGAACCCATCGTTCCACTGCATTGAAACTTCAACACCAATACCATCTTTTTCTGTTGAGAAATAGAATACGGAAGGGTGGATAGGGGTTTTGTTACGGCTTAAATACTCAACAAAGGCTTTGATACCGCCTTCATAATGGAAGTGATCTTCTTTTCCATCACGTTTATCAATGAGTCTGATAGAAACGCCTGAGTTCAAGAATGATAATTCACGTAAACGCTTCGCTAAAATATCATATTCGAATTCAGTAACGCCTTTAAAGGTGTCCATGCTTGGCCAAAAGCGAACACGTGTTCCTGTTTGGTCTGTTTCACCGACCACATTGAGAGGCCCTTGTGGCTCACCGTGTCTGTAAATTTGTTCGTGGACTTTTCCATCGCGGCGGATGACTAATTCTAATTTTTCGGATAAGGCGTTGACAACAGAGACACCAACACCGTGCAAACCACCGGAGACTTTATAGGAGTTGTCATCAAATTTACCCCCTGCGTGCAGAACCGTCATGATAACTTCTGCGGCAGAGACACCTTCTTCTTCATGGATACCCGTTGGAATGCCTCGTCCATCATCCTGTACGGAGATAGAGTTATCGGCATGGATAGTGATAACAATATCGTCACAGAAGCCTGCGAGGGCTTCGTCGATGGCGTTGTCGACAACCTCGAAAACCATGTGATGAAGACCTGTTCCATCGTCTGTATCACCGATATACATGCCCGGGCGCTTGCGCACCGCATCCAGTCCTTTTAATACCTTGATACTTGAGGAGTCATATGTATTCGACATCAATGTTTCCTGCTCTTTCTATTCCTGAGGTTGAACTTCTATTTTGCCATGTTCTACGCTAAACATCTTGCTATTTGCATCTATCATATCATTAACTTGTTCAGGTGTAATGGCACTGACAAATACTTGTGCTTGCGTCGCTTTGAGACGAGCTGCCAACAGTTGACGGCGACTCGCATCCAGCTCGGAGGCAAAATCATCCAGCAGATACAGGCATTGTTGCCCGTTCTGACGGGTGAAAAACTCACCCTGCGCTAACCTTAATGCACACATAAGTAGCTTTAATTGACCCCGTGAAAGCATATCTTCAACTGGTGTTCCATTTGCACGAATACGCAAATCCGCTTTATGTGGCCCTGAGGCGGTATAGGTTAGTGCTCTATCGCGCTCAAATTGGCGCTCTAATTGTTCTGAATAATCAATGTCTTTATCCCATCCACGTTGAAAGGATACAGAAAGTGAAAATTCGGGTAAAAATTGTTGGCAAGTTTGCTCTATATTTTCAGCAATACCACTAATATAATCATGACGCCATTGGCTTATTTGCTCTGAAAGTGGCGCTAGCTGTTTATCCCAGTGACGAATTTGGTCATAACGGGTGACTTGCCGTAAAGCAGCATTTCGCTGTTTTAATAACCGTTTTAAATCTGACCACACTGAAAAAAACAATGGATCACTGTGAAAACAACCCCAGTCAATAAAGGCACGCCGATATTTTGGGCCACCATTAAGTAAGGTGAAACCTTCAGGGGTAATTAATTGCATCGGCAATAATTTTGCAAGCTCAGCAATTTTATGGCCATCAGTACCGTCTATCCTAACTTTACTATCACCATCGCGGTTTTTGCTTAAACCTAATGAAAGGTCATTTCGTGCTTCATCTAAATGGCTCAGTTTGCCATGAAGAATAAATTGTTCTTGTTCATGACGGATAACGCGGTTCGCTTGAATGCTGCGAAAAGCACGGCCATGACCTAATGTGTATATCGCTTCTAATATGCTAGTTTTGCCGCTCCCATTGGGGCCAATTAAGAAATTGAACCCATTAGCAAGGGAGAGATCCGCATTTTCAATATTTCGAAAATCACGAATCAATAAACGCGAAAGGATCATAAATACTGATTACAAACGCATTGGCATGACGACATAGACAGCCGCTTTGCTTTCAGAGTCTTCAATTTGCACGCTGGAAACTGCATCCGTTAGTAATAGTTGCACATTTTCACTTTTTAGTGCGTTCAAGACATCTAAGATGTAGCTAACGTTAAAGCCTATTTCCATCTCAGTACCTTGGTAATTCACATCAACAATTTCTTCTGCTTCTTCTTGCTCTGGGTTATTGGCGGTGATGCGTAATTGGTTTTCGCTAAAATATAAACGTACGCCACGGAACTTTTCATTGGATAAAATCGCAGCGCGGGAGAAGGCCTGTTTTAATAAGTCACAGCGTGCTTCTAATGTTTTGTCTGGATTTTTGGGTAACACGCGGCGGTAGTCAGGAAAACGACCATCCACTAGTTTCGAGGTAAAAATAAAGTCCCCAACGTGAGCTCGAATGTTATTGCTGCCGATTTGCAATTGTAATGGCGTATCGCCTCCATCGAGCAAACGCATCAGCTCAATCACTCCTTTGCGGGGAACTATCACTGAATGGGAAGGGAGAGACTGGCCAATATCCATCGCGCAAACTGCAAGTCTGTGCCCGTCAGTGGAAACGGTTCTGAGCATTTGATCTTCTGTTTCGAATAGCATTCCGTTGAGGTAATAACGGACATCTTGATGCGCCATTGAGAACTGGGTTGCTTCAATTAAACGTTTCAGTATTGATTGAGGAAGAGAAAACTCAACTTCGCTTTGCCAATCATCCAAATTTGGAAAGTCAGCGGCCGGTAATGTCGATAATGAAAAGCGACTACGACCAGAACGGACGAGGAGCCTATCATCATTTAGTTCTACTTGAATTTCAGAACCGTCAGGTAAGCCACGCCAAATATCAAAAAATTTACGTGCAGGAACCGTCGTTGCGCCAATTTCATGTTCTTGCGTCAGAGGAACATTGGCCATCATCTCCATTTCAAGGTCGGTTCCAGTGAGTTGGAGGGTTCCTTCTTTTACCTGTAATAAAAGGTTACCTAAAATAGGTAGAGTTGGACGCCCACCTAAAGGACCACTAACCTGTTGTAACGGTTTTAATAACTGCTCGCGTTCTATAGTAAATTTCATAGCAATTAAGATGATAATGTTCTGATTAAATTAGAAAAATCTTCTTTGATGTCATGGCTTTCTTCTCGTAATTGTTCAATTTTACGACAAGCGTGCAATACCGTGGTATGGTCACGACCGCCAAAGGCATCCCCGATTTCAGGTAAACTATGGTTAGTCAGTTCTTTTGCCAATGCCATTGCCATCTGGCGCGGACGAGCGACAGAGCGAGAACGACGTTTGGACAGTAAATCCGCCACCTTAATTTTATAATATTCAGCAACAGTTTTTTGAATATTATCAATAGTTACCAGTTTTTCTTGTAGTGCTAATAGGTCACGCAATGCTTCTCTGACAAAATCAATAGTAATTGCACGGCCAGTAAAGTTTGCATTGGCAATTACACGATTTAGTGCCCCTTCTAATTCACGAACATTAGAACGTAGGCGCTTCGCGATGAAAAAGGCCACTTCGCCGGGAAGTTGGATTTCATTTTCATCCGCTTTTTTCATTAAGATTGCAACGCGAGTTTCTAATTCTGGTGGCTCGATTGCGACTGTTAAACCCCAGCCAAAACGTGATTTCAAGCGATCTTCCACTCCGTTAATCTCTTTTGGGTAACGGTCGGAGGTTAAAATAATTTGCTGATTACCTTCAAGTAGCGCATTAAAGGTATGAAAAAATTCCTCTTGTGAGCGCTCTTTGTTGGCAAAAAACTGAATATCATCAATGAGTAAAGCATCAACAGAACGGTAGTAGCGTTTGAACTCTTCAATTGCATTGTTCTGCAGTGCTTTGACCATATCTTGAACAAAACGTTCAGAATGCATATAAACCACGCGTGCGTTGGCTTTATGCTGCATAATACTGTTGCCTACAGCATGTAGTAAGTGAGTTTTACCTAAACCTGTTCCACCATAAAGGAAGAGAGGGTTATAGGCCCCACCTGGATTCTCTGCCACTTGCCTCGCAGCGGCGCGAGCCAATTGGTTCGATTTACCTTCAACAAAGTTATCAAAAGTGTGCTTAGGGTTCACATTAGAACGGTAAGCGACATCGGGTTGTACTTTGGCTGAATTATCCCAACTCGGTTTTACAGGGGCTGACGGAATGGCAAACGCAGGTACTTCATGAGTCGTACGTGCTTGTGTAGCTGCTGGTGCGACTGCCATTGGTTTATTGCCTACTTCAAAGTGTAGTGCAGGTGCGTCAGCTCCACAAAAATCATTTAATAATTCATTGATATTATTAATGTATTTATCTCTAACCCAGTCAAGAACGAAACGATTCGGGGCATAAAGAGCCAGTGTATTATCGTTTAATTCAGCCTGAAGGGGGCGTATCCACATACTGAATTCTGTGGCAGGTAGTTCATCCTGCAATCGGGCAAGACATTGCTGCCAAAGCGAAAGTGACACGTTGGACTCCCCTAAACAAGGTCAATGGAACAAGATGTACGGATTCAAACAAAGAATTTTCTCGGGATCATTTTTCGAAAAAAGAACCAAAGAAATTTTAGATTAACTTTTACTCACTGCCTATTGCCGATCCGTGGATCAGAATAGACCTGCGATCATACCGCAAAATTAGCCAGAGATCTCCATTCTTTTACACAGTTTTTATGCTTTTTATCCACAGGTATATGTGATAAGGCACCTTATATAAAGAAGAAGTTGACTGGGCTGTCTTAATTTGACTTTATTTTTCCACATGCTGGGGATAACTTTAGACGATTTATCAAAAACATTCCGCATGATCAAAAAATATTTTTAGATCTCTTGAAGATCCTTGCGCTTTGGGGTGGAGTCCGTATAATCTTCCTCCCTGTGTACAGTACTGATGTGATTTTTACACAAAACTGAGGTAAACTTGTTGAGTTACTCTGCTCTATTTTAACGCTGCACTTAAGCTGAGGTTAAAAAGAATAGGGGCAAAAAGCAGGTTGTCAGCGAGTATGAAGATAAAATCATTAGTGAGCTGTCACAACATATGTCGGCAAACCGGTCAGCCAGGCTATAAATAAAAGTGGTTTGATTGCGTCATTTCATTGACGTGACCCCCTATGTTTTATTACAATCCTGCCTCTTTCTATATTGTTGCGATAGAGGCACAGGTGTAAATCAGTTTTCACTGGTTGCCAACGCGTTTACTGAATCAGTAATAAATTTTAAAGTTAGGTAGAAATCGTTATGAAACGCACTTTTCAACCGTCCGTACTGAAGCGCAACCGTTCACACGGTTTCCGTGCTCGTATGGCCACTAAAAATGGTCGTCAGGTTCTGGCTCGCCGTCGTGCTAAAGGCCGCGCTCGTCTGACCGTTTCATCTAAGTAATAAAGCTAGCCCTCTATTCCAGTGGTTACGCTCGCTTTTACCCGGGAGTTACGTTTGTTAACTCCCAGGCATTTCGATAATGTCTTTAAGCAGCCGCAGAGGGCGAGTTCCCCAGAGATAACAATCCTTGGTCGCCTAAACGAGCTGGGGCATCCCCGCATCGGTCTTACCATCGCCAAAAAAAATGTTAAACGAGCTCATGAGCGAAATCGGATTAAACGATTAGCGCGTGAATACTTTCGTCTGCATCAACACGAGTTGCCTTCAATGGACTTTGTGGTATTGGTAAGGAAAGGGGTTGCCAATCTCGACAATCAACAGATCACGGAAGCATTGGATAAGTTATGGCGTCGTCACCGTCGCTTGGCTCAAAAATCCTGATCATGCTGATCAGAGGCTACCAACTGGCGATTAGCCCGTTGTTAGGGCCTCGTTGTCGCTTCAATCCTACTTGTTCAAATTACGGAATTGAGGCATTGCGCAGGTTTGGTATGTTAAAAGGGAGTTGGTTAACGGCGAAACGCGTATTAAAATGCCACCCTTTACACGCTGGTGGAGATGATCCTGTCCCACCCAGAAAAACTGATGATAATAGAGAATTATAACGATGGATTCGCAACGCAATCTTCTACTCATCGCTTTGTTGTTCGTGTCGTTCTTAGTTTGGCAGGCCTGGGAGAGCGATAAAGTTGCTCAGGACGTTAAAACTGTTCAAACTTCGCAACAAGCGGATATGCCAAGCAGTGATGCTCAGGCCGTAACTGGCAGTGAGCAAGGTAAGCTCATCACAGTCAAAACTGATGTACTGGATATTCGCATCAATACTCGTGGTGGTGATATCGATGAGGCTGACCTGTTAGCCTATCCTGCGACCCTTCATTCGGAAGACCCCTTCCGTTTACTGGAAACTAACCCAGGCTTTGTCTACCAGGCACAAAGTGGTTTGATTGGCCCTCACGGTCCAGACAATCCAGCAAATAATAATGGCGAACGTCCGCTGTACAGTGCAGATTCTGCAACTTTTACATTAGAGAATGGACAAGACGTTTTACGCGTACCAATGACATTTACGGATAACAACGGTGTTGTTTATCAAAAAACGTATATTGTTAAACGTGGCCAATATACTGTTGAAGTTGAATACAGTATTCAAAACCCAACAGCCCAACCATTGAGTCTCGCTTTCTTCGGTCAGTTAAAACAAACGATTGAACTGCCAAAAGAGCGTGATACAGGCAGCAGTAATTTTGCACTGCATACCTATCGTGGTGCAGCGTATTCTTCTGATGAAAATAACTATAAAAAATATAGTTTCGGTGACATCGAAGACAAAAATCTTAGCCTAACTACAAAAGGTGGTTGGGTTGCAATGTTGCAACAATATTTTGCAACGGCTTGGATACCGGGAAGCACTGAAAAAAGTACCTTCTATACTATCGATCTTGATAAAAAGTCTGCCATCATTGGTTATAAGAGTGAACCAATGACTATCGCGGCTAATGGTGCTGGTACTTATTCATCAACGTTATGGGTTGGTCCAGAAATTCAGTCTGAAATGGCAGCCGTTGCGCCGCATTTAGACTTAACCGTTGATTATGGTTGGTTATGGTTTATCTCTCAGCCGCTGTTTAAACTGCTGAAATTTATTCACGGTTTTGTGGGTAACTGGGGTATTGCCATCATCGTTATTACCTTTATCGTTCGTGGTATTATGTACCCGCTAACGAAAGCGCAGTACACCTCGATGGCGAAAATGCGTTTGCTGCAACCGAAACTGGCTGCAATGCGTGAGCGTATTGGTGATGATAAACAACGCATGAGCCAAGAAATGATGGCACTGTATAAAGCAGAAAAAGTAAACCCACTGGGTGGTTGTTTACCGCTGCTTATCCAAATGCCGATTTTCCTTGCACTTTACTATATGTTGATGGGTTCTGTTGAGCTGCGTCACGCACCGTTCTTCGGTTGGATACAAGACTTGTCTGCACAAGACCCGTACTACATCCTGCCAGTGTTGATGGGTGTGACGATGTTTGTTATCCAGAAAATGTCACCAACAGCAGTGACTGACCCTATGCAGCAGAAGATTATGACTTACATGCCTGTCGTGTTCACTATCTTCTTCCTGTGGTTCCCATCTGGTCTGGTACTGTACTATATCGTGAGTAACTTAGTGACCATCATCCAGCAGCAAGTGATTTACCGTGGTCTGGAAAAACGTGGTCTGCATAGTCGCGATAAAAAAGAGAAAAAATAATCTCGTTTCTCAGTAAATTGAGAATGGCTTCACAAAACGGGATTCTATAGTAGTATAAAGGCGACCAACACGGTCGCCTTTATTCTTTTCAAAAAATAGTTTTTAAGTTAAAGACAGAGAAACATCATGCAAATCAACGATACTATCGTCGCACAGGCAACACCTCCCGGTCGTGGTGGTGTCGGTATTTTACGAATCTCGGGCCCTAAAGCGGCATTCGTTGCAGAAACGGTATTGGGTAAGCTGCCAAAACCGCGTTATGCCGATTATCTTCCTTTTCGTGATGAGGAAGGCTCTGTTCTTGACCAAGGTATCGCTTTATATTTCCCGGGACCAAATTCGTTTACTGGTGAAGATGTGCTTGAATTACAAGGACACGGCGGTCCTGTCATTCTTGATTTATTGTTAAGAAGAATATTGACGATTGATGGTATTCGTATTGCCAATCCGGGAGAGTTTTCTGAGCGTGCATTTTTAAATGATAAGCTTGATTTAGCCCAAGCTGAGGCGATTGCTGACTTAATTGATGCAAGTTCAGAGCAAGCGGCACGTTCAGCAATGAACTCGTTACAGGGGGCTTTTTCTTCCCATATTCACCAACTGGTGGAAGCACTCACTCACTTGCGCATCTATGTGGAAGCGGCGATTGATTTCCCAGATGAAGAAATTGATTTTCTGTCTGATGGTAAAATTGAAGCTAAGCTCAATGAGGTGGTGGCCGATTTAGAACAAGTGCGTTCCCAAGCGCGTCAAGGTAGCTTGTTGCGTGAGGGAATGAAAGTTGTGATTGCAGGCCGTCCGAATGCGGGGAAATCGAGCTTGCTTAATGCATTGGCGGGTCGTGAAGCGGCGATTGTAACGGATATTGCGGGTACAACACGTGATGTATTGCGTGAACATATTCATATCGATGGTATGCCTTTGCATATTATTGATACCGCGGGTTTGCGTGAAGCCAGTGATGAGGTCGAACGTATTGGTATTGAACGCGCATGGAAAGAAATTGAACAAGCTGACCATGTGTTATTTATGGTAGATAGCACCACAACCAATGCCACTGAGCCGCAAGAAATTTGGCCTGAATTTATGGCTCGCTTACCAGATGCGCTTCCGGTCACCGTAATTCGTAATAAAGCAGATATGACAGGCGAACCTATTGAGTTTATTGATAATACTCGTTATCCGTTAATTCGCTTGTCTGCTCGCGAAGAAAAAGGCATCGATTTGCTGCGCGATCATCTGAAAGAGACGATTGGTTTTAACAGCAATACCGAAGGGGGGTTCCTTGCTCGTAGTCGCCATTTACAAGCATTGAATGCGGCCGCAGTTCATCTTGAACAGGGCTATGAACAGTTAGTGAACGCTCGCTCCGGTGAGTTACTGGCCGAAGAATTACGTTTAGCACAGCAAGAACTCAGTGAAATCACAGGTGAATTTACTTCTGATGATTTGTTAGGCCGCATTTTCTCAAGTTTCTGTATCGGGAAGTGATACGGTATCCATAGTTAACCTACACGGTTTTACGTGTAGGTTTCCTGTCTTTTTTATCTTCTTAATCTTCTTAATCTAACGCTAAGCACTTTGTATTCTGTACAACGTATTCTGTACAACAATATTGTTAATTCGTGATACGGCTACCATGAGTAAATACCGTCGCTTTTCCCTGTCGGCAAAAACCGACTAAGGTTAAATTGGCTTTTTCCGCCACTTCGATTGCAAGTGCTGTCGCTGCCGAGACTGCCAATAGGATTTCTACACCACAATTGGCGGTTTTTTGCACCATTTCATAGCTGGCACGGCTGGAAACTAGTACCGCACCTTGTTGCCATTGATTACGGCTTTTCATACCCAGTAGCTTATCAAGAGCCACATGGCGACCGACATCTTCACATCCACCGACTAATTGCCCTTCTGGTGATATCCATGCGGCAGCATGGGTACAGCCCGTTAATGCACCAATTTCTTGTACTTTTTTGAGTTCGTGCAAGGCGCTGTCTAAATAAGACAGGGAAAATGTTTGTGTAAAAGGTAATGGTGCAATGGGTTTGAAAATTTCTTCAAGCTGCTCAGTACCACAAATACCACACCCAGTACGCCCTGCTAAATTACGACGGCGTTCCTTGAGCTCCATAAACCGACGGCTAGATAATTCAACATGTACCTCAATTCCGCGGTTACAACCTTCCACGATATCAATTCCACGAATTTCTGCACCTGATTGTATTATCCCTTCAGAAATAGCGAACCCAACAGCGAAATCCTCAAGATCTTTTGGTGTTGCCATCATGACTACATGGGAAATACCATTGAAGACTAAAGCGACAGGATATTCTTCGGCAACATAGTCAGTTACGGGGGAATTCAGGTTGTTTTTTTGTTGCACTGTTGTGTGGTTTAAGCCAATCATTTTGATTATTTTGGGGGTATTTGTAGTATTTGTTTCATACATTAGGTGAATTCCTAGCATTAATGATACATAATATTAATTATGGGTAAAAAGAATTTACACCATTTGCCAGGCAATGAACCTGGATACGTAAGGAAGACGTTGAATAAAAACAGTTTACCTGATTATCACAATTGGCGTTAGGTAAACATGAGCAATGTAAATGAGGAGATCCCCATGCAAGTCAGCAGAAGGCAGTTCTTTAAGATCTGCGCTGGCGGTATGGCAGGTACGACGGCAGCGGCTTTGGGTTTTGCGCCTGCCACTGCGTTAGCGTCAACGCGCCAGTATAAATTACTGCGTGCGAAAGAGACCAGAAATACCTGTACCTACTGTTCTGTCGGCTGTGGGCTGTTAATGTACAGCCTAGGTGATGGCGCGAAAAATGCAAAAGAAAGCATTTTCCATATTGAGGGGGACCCGGATCATCCGGTAAACCGTGGTGCACTTTGTCCGAAAGGTGCTGGACTTATCGATTTCATCCACAGTGAAAGCCGTTTAAAATACCCTGAAGTGCGTGAGCCGGGTACCAATGAGTGGAAACGTATCACTTGGAATGACGCGTTTGATCGTATCGCTAAGCTAATGAAAGAAGACCGCGATGCAAACTTTATTGAGAAAAATAAAGACGGTGTGACCGTTAACCGTTGGCTGACTACCGGTATGCTGTGTGCATCGGCTGGTAGTAACGAAAGCGGATTTGTAACGCAAAAATTCACCCGCGCTCTCGGCATGCTTGCCGTCGATAACCAAGCGCGTGTCTGACACGGACCAACGGTAGCAAGTCTTGCTCCAACATTTGGTCGCGGTGCGATGACCAATCACTGGGTTGACATTAAAAATGCAAACCTAGTTGTCGTTATGGGTGGTAATGCGGCAGAAGCGCATCCAGTTGGTTTCCGCTGGGCGATGGAAGCTAAAATCCATAATAAAGCCAAATTAATTGTTATTGACCCACGCTTTACCCGTACTGCGGCAGTGGCGGATTTTTATACGCCTATTCGTTCTGGTACTGATATCGCGTTTTTATCAGGTGTTATCAAATATTTACTGGATAATGAAAAAATTCAGCGTGAATACGTAGAAGCGTACACTAACGCCAGTCTGGTTATCCGTGAAGATTATGGTTTTGATGATGGCTTGTTTACAGGTTATGACGAAGAAAAACGTCAATATGACAAAACCACGTGGAACTATGAGATGGATGAAAACGGCCTTGCGCTGCGTGATCCTACGCTCAAACATCCACGCTGTGTCTTGAACTTGTTGAAAGAGCACGTTAGCCGTTATACGCCTGAAGTGGTGAATAATATCTGTGGTACGCCAATCAAAGATTTCTTGCAAGTTTGTGAGTACCTCGCAGAAACGAGCGCTAAAGATAAAACGGCATCATTCTTATATGCGTTAGGTTGGACACAACATACCATCGGTGCGCAAAACATCCGTACCATGGCGATGATCCAGTTACTTCTGGGTAATATGGGGATGTTAGGTGGTGGTGTTAACGCACTACGCGGACACTCCAATATCCAAGGTTTAACTGACTTAGGCTTGTTATCTCAAAGCTTGCCTGGTTATTTAACCTTACCATCAGAAAAACAAACTACATTAGAAAGTTACTTAGCTGCAAATACGCCAAAAGCGACCGTCGAAGGCCAAGTGAACTATTGGGGGAATTACCCGAAATTCTTTGTCAGTTTAATGAAGACGTTTTATGGTGATAAAGCGCAAAAAGAAAATAACTGGGGCTTTGATTTATTACCGAAATGGGATCAAGGCTACGATGTGTTGCGTTATTTCGAAATGATGGATAAAGGAGAAGTGAATGGCTATATCTGCCAAGGCTTTAATCCTGTCGCGTCGTTCCCGAATAAAAACAAAGTGATTAAATCGCTTTCCAAGTTGAAATATTTAATCACGGTTGACCCGCTGAACACCGAAACGTCGAATTTCTGGCAAAACCACGGTGAAATGAATGATGTAAATCCAGCAGAAATTCAAACTACGGTATTCCGTTTACCATCTTGCTGTTTTGCTGAAGAAAATGGCTCGATTGTTAACTCGGCACGTTGGTTGCAGTGGCATTGGAAAGGTGCGGATGCCCCGGGTGAGGCTATCAGTGATGGTGAAATTCTGTCTGGTATTTTCCATCGTCTACGTCAACTGTATGCCTCTGAAGGCGGTGCGGTACCTGAACAAGTTCTCAGTATGACTTGGAATTACTTTGACCGTGATAACCCAACGCCAGAAGAAGTTGCTCAAGAAAACAATGGCTATGCTTTAGTTGACTTGAAAGATGCGGATGGCAACGTTATTGCGAAAAAAGGTGAACTGCTTAGCTCATTTGCTCAATTACGTGACGACGGAACGACATCAAGTGGTTGCTGGATTTTCACCGGCAGTTGGACGCCAAAAGGCAACCAAATGGCTAACCGTGATAACTCTGACCCAACAGGACTAGGTAATACATTGGGCTGGGCATGGGCGTGGCCGCTGAACCGCCGTGTAATTTATAACCGTGCATCTGCGGACCCGATGGGTAAACCTTGGGACCCAAAACGCCAAATTCTTGAGTGGAATGGCAGCAAATGGATAGGAATGGATATTCCTGACTATAGCAATGCTGCACCGGGTAGTGGTGTGGGGCCGTTCATCATGCAACCAGAAGGTATGGGACGCCTGTTCGCACTGGATAAAATGGCCGAAGGCCCATTCCCTGAGCACTATGAGCCTATTGAAACACCGCTGGATACTAACCCATTGCATCCAAATGTGGTATCAAACCCAGCTGCTCGTGTGTTTAAAGATGACTGGGCGCAGATGGGTAAAGCGACAGAATTCCCTTATGTGGGAACGACTTATCGCTTGACCGAACATTTCCACTATTGGACAAAACACGCATTGTTAAATGCCATCATTCAGCCACAACAATTCATTGAAATTGGTGAACGTCTGGCGAATGAAAAAGGTATCAAACAAGGTGATACGGTGAAAGTCAGCTCTAAACGTGGTTACATCAAAGCGAAAGCTGTGGTGACCAAACGTATTCATACGCTGAAAGTGGCAGGGAAAGATATCGATACTATCGGTATTCCAATTCACTGGGGCTTTGAAGGTTTAGCGGTGAAAGGTTTTATTGCTAATACGTTAACGCCGTTTGTGGGCGATGCAAATACTCAGACACCGGAATTTAAATCGTTCCTTGTCAATGTGGAAAAGGTGTAAGGAGATAAATTATGTCAATGCAATCTCAGGACATTATTCGTCGCTCTGCCACCAATTCCCTGACTCCCGCACCTCAGGTGCGGGACTATAAGGAAGAAGTTGCAAAGCTTATCGATGTGACGACTTGTATCGGTTGTAAAGCCTGTCAGGTCGCGTGCTCCGAATGGAACGATATTCGTGACAAAATCGGGACTAACGTTGGGGTATATGATAACCCAACAGATTTAACCGCTAAGTCATGGACGGTGATGCGTTTCTCTGAAGTTGAAGAGAACGATAAATTTGAATGGCTGATCCGTAAAGATGGCTGTATGCACTGTGCTGATCCGGGTTGTTTGAAAGCGTGTCCTTCAGAAGGCGCGATAGTTCAGTACAAAAACGGTATTGTTGATTTCCAATCAGAACACTGTATTGGTTGTGGTTACTGTATTGCGGGTTGCCCGTTTAACGTACCACGCATCAACAAAGAAGATAACCGTGCATACAAATGTACGCTATGTGTTGACCGTGTTGAAGTCGGTCAAGAGCCTGCTTGTGTGAAAACGTGTCCGACGGGTGCTATCCATTTTGGTAGCAAAGAAGACATGATTAACATGGCTGGTGAGCGTGTTGATGAGCTGAAAACCCGTGGTTATGCGAACGCAGGTTTATACGACCCTGAAGGTGTTGGCGGTACGCATGTGATGTACGTTCTGCACCATGCTGACAAACCTCAGTTGTATCACGGGTTGCCGGAGAACCCGACAATCAGCCCAACAGTCACTTTCTGGAAAGGTATCTGGAAGCCGTTAGCTGCGGTTGGTTTTGCTGCAACATTTGCGGCGGCCATCTTCCACTATGTGGGTATTGGTCCAAACCGCGTCTCCAAAAAAGATGAAGAAGAGGCTTTAGAAGATTTGCATAACGCAATGTCATCTGATGACGCTTCTAAATCAAAAGAAGGGGAGGATCAGAAATGATGCCAGATGATAACGACAAAATTATCCGCCATAAACCGATTGAAAGAGTCAATCACTGGGCGGTTGTGATTTGCTTTTTATTCACAGCAATCAGTGGATTAGGGTTTTTCTTCCCATCCCTAAATTGGTTTATGAACATTTTAGGTACACCACAACTGTCACGAATTTTGCATCCATTTGTGGGTACGGCAATGTTCTTGCTGTTCGTGTTTATGTTCTTCCGCTATTTCCACCATAACTTCATTAATAAAGAAGATATTAAGTGGGCGAAAAATATCGGTAAAGTGCTGAAAAACGAAGAAGCTGGCGATGTTGGTCAATATAACCTCGGTCAAAAAGGGGTGTATTGGGTGGTCACTATCTGCTTATTAGCGTTGGTGATCACGGGAGTGATTATGTGGCGTCCTTATTTCGCAGATTACTTCCCTATTCCTGTTTATCGTGCGGCGATTCTTATTCATTCGCTCTCTGCAATTGCGTTGATCATCATGATTGTGGTTCACGCTTATGCAGCGATTTGGGTGAAAGGTTCAGTACGGGCGATGGTTGAAGGTTGGGTAACCCGTGGTTGGGCAAGAAAGCACCATCCGCTGTGGTACCGCCAACTGCTTGAAAAAGAAAAGCAGGAAAAACAGCAGCAAGAGAAAAACTAAGTTTTATTTAGTCAGTTTGAGAAGCCCATTCCACATTGTGAAATGGGCTTTTTTATTTAGGGCTAAAACCCTAATAAAAAACCTGACACGCGCGTGTATCAGGTTTGAGTAATAAAGCGTGGTTTGGACTATTTGTGGGAAAAATAATTAACTGCGTTATTAAAACAGATATCTTGCACAAGCTTGCCTAGCATAGCTTCATCATGGGGAGCTTCACCATTGATTACCCATGTACCTAACATATTACATAGAATACGACGGAAATATTCATGGCGAGTATAAGACAGGAAGCTACGTGAATCAGTTAACATACCGACAAACTGGCTTAATAAGCCCAATTGTGAAAGTTGTTCAAGTTGACGTAACATACCGTCTTTTTGGTCGTTAAACCACCAACCTGAGCCGAACTGAATTTTTCCGGCAATACCACCCCCTTGAAAATTACCCATCATGGTGGCTAATACTTCATTATCGCGGGGATTTAAGCAATATAGAATAGTTTTTGGTAGCTCATTACTTTTATCCATTTCATCTAACAAGCGAGAAAGAGGATAAGCAATAGGGTTATCACCAATAGAGTCAAATCCACTGTCTGGGCCTAGAAGTGCAAACATGCGGCTGTTATTATTACGTAATGCACCAATATGTAACTGCATAGCCCAGTTTCTCTTAGCATATTGTTTACCTAGCCAAACGAGCACTGCAGTAGAGAATTGTGCGATAGATAACTCATTGATTGACTTACCATTAAGCCTATTTTGTAAAATAGTATCTAAGATGCTTTCATCTGGAATTGGAGCATAACGTAAGATTTCAATGCCATGATCAGAGGCAACACAGCCTTGCTTATCAAAGTGATTTAAGCGCACCTCTAAGGCTGATAACAGATCACTAAAACGACTAATCTTAATATCTGCCGATTGCCCTAGTTTATCCATGTAATCGATGAAACCATCAAGTTCAATTTTAAAGGCTTTATCTGGACGCCAGCTTGGGCGAACCTCAATTTTGAAGGTATCATCTTGGGCAATTTGTTGATGATATTCTAACGAGTCCGTTGGGTCATCTGTCGTGCCTACCATATGCACGTTCATTTGCTGCATAATTCCGCGAGCTGAAAATTGGGGTTGTGCCAATTTTTCATTTGCTTCGTGCCAAATGGCTTCTGAAGTGGCAGGAGAAAATAGCTTACCCGTAATTCCGAAAGGTCGACGGAGCTCAAGATGGGTCCAATGATACAGAGGGTTACCTAGTGTCATAGGAACGGTTTTTGCCCAAGCCTGATATTTTTCGTAATGATCCGTCTCACTACCTGTAATGAGAGACTCAGGGATCCCCGCTGAGCGCATTCCACGCCATTTATAATGATCGCCTTCTAGCCATATTTGCCCGAGGTTTTCAAATTGGCGATTCTCTGCAATTTCACGAGGGTTTAAGTGACAGTGATAGTCATAAATGGGCATTGCCGCAGCATAGTCATGATAAAGGCGGCGAGCTATTTCATTATTTAGCAAAAAATCTTCACAAAGAAATGTTTTCATATCAGTATCCAATTTAAAGCTTAGCAACTGCTTGACGAGCACCGATATCAAGTAACTGTTGATAGGCCGATTTAATGGTTGCCACAAAGTGTGGGTTTTGAGGAAGGTCAGTGCCAAAAATAGTGTCAATGGCGAGCAAATCATCCACAACTGAAACAGTTAACCCATGTTTCGCATAAATGGCGGCATAAGTATCAACAAGAGGATCTCGTACATCAATTTTTTGCCCCTGTTCATCACTACCCGCGACATAACGCATCCAGCCGGCAATACCTAATGCCAAATGACGATAATCAGATTGGTTTTTGATATGCCATGCGACAGGGTCTAATAAACGTTGTGGAAGTTTTTGACTACCGTCCATCGCGATTTGCCATGTCTGGTGTTTTAACGATGGATTTGTAAAGCGGTCGATTAAATTATCAGCGTAGGCTGTTAAGTTAGTCTCTTCTGGCATGATCAGAGTTGGTGCTTGCTCATTTAACATTAATGCATGTGCGGCACGACGGTAATCGGGGTTAGTCATCGTATCAGAAATATGTGCATATCCACCTAAGTAACCAAGGTAAGCTAAGAAAGAGTGGCTGCCGTTTAACATTCTTAATTTCATGAGCTCAAATGGCACAACGTCTTTTACAAATTGTGCCCCTGCACAATCCCATTCAGGCCGACTATTCACAAAATTGTCTTCAATAACCCATTGACGGAAAGGTTCACAAGCAATGGCACAGTCGTCCTTAACGCCCAAGAGTTCTGCGATTTCAGCTAAGGTTTCTTCTGTTGCAGCAGGAACGATTCGGTCAACCATGGTGCAGGGGAATGTAACATGGTTCTCTATCCATTGGGCTAATTCGGTACTTTGTAGTTGTGCTAACCCTAAAACGGCTTCTTGAGCCACATGACCATTTTCTCGAACATTGTCACAAGAGAGCACAGTAAATGGGGGTAATTGACGTTCAGCTCTTCGTTTTAGCGCTGCTGTGATGTAACCGATTGCTGAGGCAGGGGTATTTGGTGTTGCCAAGTCTTGCTTAATGAGTGGATGATTTTTATCTAGTTTTCCGGTTGCAGGGTCGGTGCAATAGCCTTTTTCAGTGATAGTAAGAGAAACAATGCTAACAGAAGGCGAAGCCATTTTTTCAATAATGGCATCAACGCCATCAATCAAAGGGTGTAAAGCCTCTTTCATTGAGCCAATAATTTTTAATTCGGTATGTGCTTCACCTTTTTCAGCCACCGTATAAATCATGGATTGTTGTTTAAGGTTGTCTATCAAAGTAGCACTCTGTTTAGACATTAAATTAACTTCACAATACCCCCAATCACTGTCTGTTTTTTCTAATACGTGATGGGTATAGAGTGCTTGGTGTGCACGGTGGAATGCACCACAACCAATGTGAACGATACGGGTAGTTAGGCGGTCAGTTGTCCAGTTCGGACGGGTAGCATTGATTGCTGTAGTAACGATATTCTTTTCCATGATGACTCCCTGTTAGCTGGCGGTCAAGATTGGTTGACCGCCTGTCAGGTTCAATGGTGAGGGATTATTTTTTTGGGTAGAATGCGCGATGAATACCTAATTCTAGCCCTCTAAGTTCAGCCAGCCCTTTAAGGCGGCCAATCGCAGAGTAACCAGGATTTGTTTTCTTTTTTAAGTCATCGAGCATTTGGTGCCCATGATCTGGACGCATAGGGATCAATTCGCCTGAACCGCTTTGTAGTCGGCGATGTTCTTCTTCTGCAACAGCACAAATCACATTATACATATCAACGTCACCAGCTAAATGTGCCGCTTCGTGGAATGTATTTGGGTTTTCTTCTCGTAATGTTGAGCGCAAATGCAGAAAATAAATGCGTGGGCCAAATTCACGGATCATATTCACTAAATCGTTGTCTGCTCTTACACCGTAAGAACCTGTACACATGGTATAGCCGTTTGCATCACTATCAACGGTGTTTGCCATCCACTGCATATCTTCAATTGTTGAGACAATACGGGGCAAACCTAAAATTGGTCGAGGCGGATCATCTGGGTGAACTGCCATTTTCATTCCAATTTCTTCAGCAATGGGAATTATTTTTTTTAGGAAATAAGCGAAATGTTCACGTAATTGATTTCTATCTATATTTTCGTAGCGCTTTAAGTGTTGGCGGAATTGCTCAAGGGTATACCCTTCTTCTGCGCCGGGTAAACCTGCAATGATATTATTGATAAGTTTTTGCTTTGCTTCATCGCTCATGGACTCAAAACGTTGTTTTGCCTGAACTTGTTCTTCAGCCGTATAATCTTGCTCGGCATTCTCTCGCTGTAATAAGTAAATCTCAAATACAGCAAATGCGATTTGGTCGAAGCGTAATGCTTTTGAACCATCTGGAAGCTCATATTCTAAGTCAGTACGAGTCCAATCAAGTATTGGCATGAAGTTATAACAAACAGTGTGGATACCACAGGTTGCGAGATTGCGCATTGATTGCTGGTAGTTTGCTATCCACTTATCATAGTCACCCGTGTGTGTTTTGATATCTTCATGAATAGGAATACTTTCCACTACCGACCACTCTAACTGGTTGGCCTCAATTAAATCTTTGCGTTTTTGTATTTCGTCAATACTCCATACCTCACCATTTGGGATATGGTGAAGTGCCGTAACAATTCCTGTTGCGCCTGCCTGACGAATATCAGATAGAGAAACCGGATCAGTAGGTCCATACCAGCGCCAAGTTTGTTTCATACTTAACCTCGTTTATATTTCACTGATGCTACTTAATCGGCTAATAAGTTCTTTTTGCACGTTTTTCATACCGCTTTTTGGAACCGATAGTCATTTCATTTATTTAATAAAATTGTGCCACGATATTACATTGAGATCTATATAGGTTAAGTCATTTGGTTAACCAGATCACAAATGCTTATTAATTTTGGGCGACCAATAACAAAATAAGAGGCAACTCACAAAACAAAGTCTTTGTTTTATGCAGAATCCGAATAACAAAATAGAAAGCTTATCGATTTAAAACGATTTTTAACCTTACTGGCTAACCAAATTTATTTTTAATAGGGTTAATTATTTATTCATTCAGGATTACTAAAAAATATAAAACGTAAAAGGCTGATTATGAAAAAATTAAAACATTATCGATGGTACATGATTCTTTTAGTTTGCTTTATTACTATAATTAACTACTTAGATAGAACTGCACTCGGTGTTGCTGCACCAACTATCATGGATACAACAGGGATCACAAAGGAGCAATATTCATGGATTGTGAGTGCATTCCAATTAGCTTACACAATTGGTCAACCAATAATGGGGTTTTTCATTGATACCATTGGTTTGAAATTAGGATTCTTTATTTGTGCATTAATTTGGGGCTTAGCCACCATGGGACATGCATTGACCGGTTCATGGCAAGGCTTGGCTTTCATGCGCGGACTTATGGGTTTTAGTGAAGCTTCCGCAATTCCTGCGGGGGTGAAAACGGCATCAACTTGGTTTCCTGCGAAAGAACGTGGTATCGCAACGGGTGTATTTAATATGGGGACATCGTTTGGTGCCATGTTAGCTCCACCATTAATTGCGTGGGCTATCCTATTTCATAGCTGGGAATTTGCATTTATCATTTCGGGGTTATTAGCCATTATTGCTGCATTTGTTTGGTTTTTCTTCTATAAAGACCCTAAGGATGCAAAAAGATTATCAGATGAAGAACGTGCTTATATTGAAGATGGGCAAGAAAAATACCTTCAGTCATCTAAAAAAGAAAAGACCTCTATTAAGAATATTTTGAAACAGCGTAATTTTTGGGGAATTGGTATTTCCCGTTTTCTTGCTGACCCTGCTTGGGGAACAATCAATTTCTGGGTACCGATTTTCTTTGTTGAGACGCTCAATTTTAGCCTTAAAGAAATTGCAATGTTCGTTTGGTTACCATTTTTAATGGCTGATTTAGGCTGCTTAGCGAGTGGTTTTGTGGCTAAGTTTTTTAACGACCGTGGGGTTTCACTAATTAACTCACGCCGGATTACCTTTACCATTGGTGCTATTTTGATGACGACCATTGGTTTAGTGAGCATTGTTGAAAATCCATATATTGCTGTTTTACTTATTAGTATTGGTGGTTTTTCTCATCAGCTATTATCGACAGTTGCTGCCACATTAGGTGCAGATTTGTTTAAAAAGAATGAAGTTGCAACCGCGGTTGGTATGGCGGGTGCATGTGCTTGGACAGGCCAGTTAATCTTTAATTTATTTATCGGTGCATTTGTCGGCATAATCGGTTTTGGTCCATTTTTTGTCGCTCTAGCGGTCTTTGATTTAATTGGCGCTGCTGTTTTGTGGATACTGATTAAAGAGAAAAAAGAGCCCGAAGATAATAGGTATAGCCAAGATAATTCATTAGTAAAATCATCATAGTTAGTTCTAGCTGGTTGAAAAAGCGCAGAAATTAGATTTTGCGCTTTTTTGTTTATTTAGTTACTCACAAAACTATTTTTGGTCGACCAATATCTGTTAAACTACAGGTAATCCAATTTAAGCTTCAATTGAATGGCCAATGTGATGACACAGTTTACTGAATATAAACGCCCCTATCAGGAAGTCGGTCATGCTTTACGCCAAATGATCTCTAATATGAGCTATGCGATTGGTGACAGACTTCCACCAGAGAGGGAAATTGCTGAAATGCTAGATGTTTCTCGTGCTGTTGTACGTGAGGCATTGATTATGTTAGAAATTGAAAATCTTATTGAAGTGCGAAAAGGCTCTGGCGTTTATGTCATTGCTCTGCCTCAAGATAAAGGAGGGACAGAGAAGAATAAACCTGATGATGCTGAATTTAATGCGGCAGGGCCTTTTGAGTTACTTCAAGCGAGGCAGTTATTAGAAAGCAATATTGCGGAATTTGCTGCCACACAGGTTACTCCTGTTGATATCGCAAATATGCGTAACGCACTGAAAAGAGAACGGGATGAACTAAAAACGGGTGAAGATGAAACGGGAGATCGTGAGTTTCATCTTGCTATAGCGCAAGCAACACATAATAGTATGCTAGTTGAGCTTCTTAAGCAGTCATGGGGATGGCGTGAAAATAACCCTATGTGGCTTAAATTACATGCTCGTATTACAGATAAAGATTATCGCAAAGCATGGATGACAGACCATGAGGTTATCTTAGCAGCGATGGTTAAAAAAGATCCTGCGGCAGCTAAAGCTGCAATGTGGCAGCATCTTGAAAACGTGAAACAGCGGTTATTAGAGCTTTCTGATATTGATGACCCTAATTTTGATGGTTATCTATTTAACTCCTATCCGGTCGATTTAATTAAAAATTAATGTTTTTAGTTGAGCCGCTTTCATAAATTACAAATTTATTAAATTCGGCTCAATTATCTGTTTACATAAACTCAGAGACATGATGGTTTAATTTAACGTAAATTATTTTTTATCCCTTCATTTATGATGACCTCTAAAACCCTCATCAGATCAAGGCTTGCGTAGATACAAAAGTGGCAAGGTAGCGACCTAGTCATTTTTGTTTTATCCTGAGCAGTAAGTAGCAGCAATTTTCGCTGGTGGCATAAAATAGAAATGATAAATTTGAGTATAGGGTTAATCTATGCCAAAAATCGTTCAAAAATAGAAAAGAGAGAATGCAATGGGTATTCGTATCGTCCCTAAAGAAGAGTTAGGACAAGAAAGATTAAAAGAAAAAGGCATTGGTTTTATTCCACCAGTACTATTTCCTAACCTGAAAAGTTTATATCAACGTCGCTCAGAAAGATTGAAAGAGCTTGGTGTTGGTGAACATCCTTTTGCAGATTATCTGAATTTTGCAGCAGAAGTTGTAGCGGCGCAGCACAATGCCCAGCACGATAATCCATTAGAAATGGATATGACGCCTATTCTTGAGCGTTCAACGAGTACTAACACCCCTCCGCTAGAAGCGAAAAACTTCCCACGCACGACCCATTGGCACAAGCTATTGACCTCAATTATTGCAGAACTGATGCCAATTGTGCCTGAGTCAGTACGTCCTGTATTAGAAAACCTCGATAAAGCCTCTGAAGCTGAATTAGAAACAATGGCGACGGCATTATTAAATGAGGAATTTGAAAAAGTTCCCGCGGATAAATCGATGTTTATTTGGGCAGCATTGTCAGTGTACTGGGCGCAAATGGCCGCGAATATTCCTGGTAAAGCCCGTGCAGAGCCTGGAGATCATCGCCATTTTTGCCCTGTGTGCGGTAGCATGCCTGTGTCAAGCATTGTGCAAATAGGAACTTCTCAAGGGCTGCGTTATTTACACTGTAATTTATGTGAAACACAGTGGCACATGGTACGAGTGAAATGCAGCAACTGCGAACAAACCGGTAGCCTGAATTATTGGTCATTAGATGATGAAAATGCTGCAGTAAAAGCAGAAAGCTGTGGTGATTGTGGTAGCTATCTAAAAATTCTTTACCAAGAAAAAGAAGCCAAAGTTGAAGCCGTTGCTGACGATTTAGCGTCAATTATTTTAGATGCTCGTATGGAAGAAGAAGGCTTTGCGCGTAGCAGCATTAACCCGTTCTTATTCCCCGGCGAAAAATAGGTTGTAAAAGAGAATAGTCACTATGGTTGAATCTAACGTTGCTTTGTATCGCCAACTCCCTGCTATCGATAAATTATTGCAGCTTGATGAAGTGCAAGTCTTGGTTGAGCAATCCGGTTTGCATTGGGTAACGGCGTGTTTGCGTGAAATGCAGGAGCAAGCACGCTCAAGTATATCACAGCAAGGGAGATTACCGTCTTGGCATGGTGATTGGCTAAAAGAATTATCAATGCGACATCAGGCATTAGGACAAAGTGCACTAAAAAGTGTCTTTAATTTGACAGGAACTGTGCTGCATACCAATTTAGGTCGTTCAGTGATGTCAGCAAATGCGATTAATGCGGTTAGCCAAGTGATGAATTCGCCAGTTACATTGGAATATTCTCTTGATGGTGCAATGCGTGGTCATCGAGATCGTGCTATCGCTGATCTGCTTTGTGAACTCACGGGCGCAGAAGATGCTTGTATTGTTAATAATAATGCCGCTGCGGTTTTATTATTATTGGCGACAGTAGCAAACGGCAAACAGGTGATTGTTTCTCGTGGAGAACTTGTTGAAATAGGCGGTGCTTTCCGTGTCCCTGATGTGATGTCGCAGGCGGGCTGTCAGCTGGTGGAAGTCGGAACCACCAACCGTACTCACTTGCGTGATTATGAAAACGCAATTAATGAGCACACAGCATTATTAATGAAAGTGCACACCAGTAACTACAGTATTGAAGGTTTTACGGCTGAAGTTGAAGGCGAAGCGCTTGCACAGTTGGGTCGAAAATATCAGTTACCCACCGCGATAGATTTAGGGAGTGGTTCCATGATTGATATGACGGCGTATGGGTTACCTGCAGAACCGATGCCGCAATCATATCTTGCTCAAGGTATTGATTTAGTGTCTATATCTGGGGATAAGCTTCTTGGTGGTCCCCAATCTGGGATTATTTTAGGGAAGAAAAAATGGATTGATGCCATTCAAAAACACCCATTAAAGCGCGCTTTACGCGTCGATAAAATGGTTTTAGCCGCCCTTGAAGCAACATTAAAGCTCTATTTAACACCCGAAAAGCTCACGACGGAACTCCCAACGTTACGTTGGTTAACTCGCGAACCTGATATCATAAAGGCAAATGCAGAAAGTATTGTGGTGGCATTACAAGCTTTTTATGGAGACAAGTTTATTGTCGAAGTTGAGCCTTGTTTGTCACAAATTGGTAGTGGTTCTTTGCCTATCGACCGTTTGCCTAGTTTTGCAATAACATTTGCCCCATTGAATGGCAAAGGAAGCGCACTGGAGGCACTTGCTTCTCACTGGCGTCGACTCCCTCAACCGGTGATTGGACGTATGAAAGACGGTAAATTGTGGCTCGATTTACGCTGCCTTGATGATGAACGTGCATTATTACAGGTTTTACTTTCATGATTTTTGCAACTGCTGGCCATGTTGACCATGGTAAAACATCGTTAATTCAAGCAATTACTGGTATAGATACGGCTCATCTTCCCGAAGAGAAAAAGCGTGGAATGACCATCGACCTAGGTTACGCTTATTGGCCGCAGCACGATGGCAGCGCAATTGGTTTTATTGATGTGCCTGGGCATGAAAAGTTTTTGGCAAATATGCTGGCTGGGGTTGGTGGTATTAACCATGCATTGCTAGTTGTCGCCTGTGATGACGGTGTGATGGCACAAACTCTTGAGCATCTTGCCATTTTGCGCCTTGCTGGCTGCCAAAATATCACGTTAATTTTAACCAAGGCAGATCGCGTTGATGAGCCTCGGATTGAGCAAGTGACGCAGCAAGTTAGAGCTGAGCTATCTCGGCAGGGCTGGCCTGATGTTAAATTATTTATCACCTCCACTGAAGATGGCCGTGGCATTGAAGCACTACGTTTACATTTACAACAGCTTCACCAGCAAAGTGTCTTACACGCTAATTTGCAACGGCGTTTTCGTTTGGCTATTGACCGTGTTTTTCACGTTAAAGGTGCTGGTATTGTTGTAACAGGGACAGCTTTGGCAGGGCAAATCCGTGTCGGTGATTCATTATGGGTCACAGGGGCGCAAAAGCGGGTTCGTGTCAGGGGGCTTCATCGACAGAATCAAGTTTCTGATTTTGCCCAAGCGGGTGACCGTGTGGCATTGAATCTTGCGGGTGATATTGAAAAAGAGGAAATAACTCGGGGAGATTGGTTGCTTGCAGAGCAACCCGCATTTATTGCGAACCGTGTGATCGTTGAACTGGAATGTGATGCTGTAATTAAGCATTGGCAGCCAGTGCATCTTTATCATGGTGCGAGTCATATCACAGGAAGGGTATCATTGTTGGTGGAACAAGGGGAAACCCCTGTACTGGCTGAGTTAATTTTAGATAACCCATTATGGTTAGTAGATAATGACCGATTGATTATTCGCGATATCAGTGCACGGCAAACATTGGGGGGAGCGCGTGTTATTCGATTAGTTTCCCCACGACGAGGTAAAAGATTACCTGAATTCTTAGATTGGTTATCAAAGCTTTGCCAAGAGCAGGATGAATTGGCGCATTTTCAACTGCAACTCCAGCAGGGGGAACTTAACTTACAGGATTATGGTTGGGCACGGCAGTTAACTCATGAAGCATTAGACGATTTATTAGCACAAACTGAGGCTGAACACGTAGATAATTATGTACTATCCACATTTAAAGCCCAAATAGCTAAAGAGCGTTTAGTACAAACCCTTGAAAATTTTAATGAAATACATAGTGATCAAATTGGTGTTGGCAAAGCCCGCCTAAAACGTATGGCATTACCTTCAATGAGTGAGCCCCTAGTATCTAAATTCATCAGCGATCTTATTAATGATGATGTTATCAAACAAACTCGTGGCTGGCTGCATATGCCCCAGCATGGCTTAGTGTTTGATGTACAGCAGCAGGCTATTTGGCAACAAATATACCCGTTGTTTTCTCGTAATGAGGCGTGGTGGGTACGGGATTTGGCATTAGAAAGCGGTCATGATGAGGAGACGATACGTCATTTGCTCAAAAAAGCAGCGCAAATGGGGTTGATTACAGCGATTGTGCGTGATCGTTACTACAGCCATGAGCAAATTAGCTATTTTGCTGCACTTATCCATCGCTATTGTATGGAAAATGGCGTCATTTTTGCCGCCGATTTTCGTAATGAACTAGGTATTGGTCGTAAACTTGCTATTCAAATTCTTGAGTTTTTTGATAAAAGCGGCTTTACTCGTCGTAAAGGCGATGGCCACTATTTACGAGATAAAGGTATTTTCGTTGAATAAACTGAGCGTTTGACTCAGTTATAGTAGTGCTTCATAGCAAACCTTCAATATTAACCTCGTGGTAAAACTGATGAAGAAAAAGTTATTTGCAGGCTTTTATCTGACATTAATTTTTATTGGCTCTCTTTTCTTGATATTTGAGAAAGGAAGTGTGATTTATCCTGTGCTAATTTCAATAAGTGTCTATGGCGTTTTATTTGGTGTATTAATGGTATTTTCCGCACGTTGGTTGTTTTCAGCTACCGTGACCAGTACCTTATTTATTATCATCAAATTTTTAAACCAGTTAAAAGTTCATTACTACAAAGAACAGCTTTTTTTCACTGATATTAATATTATGACAGACACCTCCAATATGGGGACATTAAGTCATTATTGGCTAGCGGGTGTTGCATTATTGGGGTTGACTATCTTATTCGTCATCAATGGCATTATTAGTTGGCGGCTATTTAAGCCTGCAAGAAAATCATTCACGCCTCGTATTCTCGGCGTAATTCTTGCTGTTGCTGGGTATTTTGGTGCGAGTTTCGCGAGTGCCCATTATTATGATAGATGGTCTCAAACTCTGCCAAAAGGCCGAGGGACAATAACGAACATCGTGATGTCTGCCCAAAACTCTAGCTATCAATCCCCAAAATTTGCAGGCTCTGCGGATTATTTTATTGAAAAAGCCGCCCAGGTGACATTAGAAAATAATACAGAGTCAGAAAAACCAGACATTGTTTTATTACTGCAAGAATCAACAGTTGACCCTCATATTTATAATTTACCCGTAGGAACCAAACTACCTGAATTATTCATGTTTCAGCAAGATAGCGGTGTTATTGCCCATAGCCAAATGCGAGTTCAAACTTTTGGCGGTGGTACATGGTTATCTGAGTTTTCTGCATTAACAGGGTTAAATAGCGATGACTTTGGCGCACAAAAAAGCGGTGTATTTTATTTTATTGTCGATAACTTAAAAAATAGCTTATTTAAAGAAATGAAAGCCAATGGTTACTATACCGTTGTCTTAACGCCGTTTAATAAAGGGGCTTACCATTCGGGGCATGCTTATGAAACTCTCGGGGTAGATAGAATTATTCAGCCGCAGGAACTCGGTTATCCCGGTAAATTACAAGATAATTTATGGACAATCAGTACTGAAGATATGCTGAAATATGTGAAAGAGATTTTAGCAAAAGAAACCGATAAGCCGGTATTTATTTTCTCTTTAACTATGTACGAACATGGTCCTTATAAAGAAAGTCATAGTGATGATTACGGTATTAAAGAGAAAATTAAGCATAAAGATGCGGCAGGTGAATTTAGCCATTATATGGAAAAAATAGTTGCATCGGATGCCTCTATTCGCAATTTTGCGGAATTTATAGAAAAACGAGGCCGACCATTGATGTTCTTATATTTTGGTGATCACCAACCAGGCATTAGTTTAAATCAATATAACTCAGAACTATCATCGCCGGCGTATTTAACTCAGTTTACGCTACGGGATAATTTGAAATCGGGAACAGACATTAAAACCGGTGCTTTAACGGATATTTCCTTCTTAGGCGGTATCTTATTAGAAAGAGCAAACTTGAAGGTTTCCCCATTCTATGAAGCTAATATAAAAATGCGTCATTTATGTAATGGTAAATTGAATGATTGCGAAGATGAGAAACTAGTGGATAGCTACCGCAATTACTTGTATCGTACCTTAAAAGCGGCAGATAAACCCGAATCTAATTAAGTATCAATAAGTTGTAGCAGGCTTAAAAATAAGCCTGCTACTCTTTTCTGTTTGATTTTTGTCGTTCTTCACCTTAACTCGAATGTCAGCTTACGTTTTAAGATTTTTTATCTATTATTGTGTTTTCAATAAAACCATTCGTTAATTTTTTTGTCTCAGTTTAAGTTTGTTAGGTCGTAAAACTAGGATGCTCATTTAGGGCTTTAGAAAATAGAAAATGAAAAATATGAAATACTTGGTCACGGGAAGTGCAGGTTTTATTGGTTTCAAGCTGTGTCAGCGTTTATTAGAAAATGGGCATGAGGTTGTTGGAATTGATAATTTAAATGCTTATTACGATCAGGGGCTTAAGCAATCCCGTTTACATTTGCTTGAACAGTTTCCGCTATTTCGTTTTATTCATCTTGATTTAACCGACCGTGAAACAGTGAGGGTGCTATGTACCCAAGAGCAGTTTGATAGAGTGATCCACCTTGCAGCGCAAGCAGGAGTTCGTTATTCATTAGAAAATCCATTCGCTTATGCAGATAGCAACTTGACAGGCCATTTAGCGATTTTAGAAGGTTGCCGCCAAGCCAAAGTGAAGCACCTTGTCTATGCCTCTTCGAGCTCTGTTTATGGTGTGAATGACAATGCACCATTCACCACGGACATGCCAACCGATCATCCTATCTCATTATATGCAGCAACAAAGAAAGCCAATGAATTGATGGCGCATTCCTATTCACATTTATATCAGCTACCCACGACGGGGCTGCGTTTCTTCACCGTTTATGGCCCTTGGGGTCGCCCTGATATGGCTTTATTTAAATTTACTAAAGCGATTTTGGCGGGGGAGCCTATTGATGTTTATAATAACGGCAATCTCAGTCGTGATTTCACTTTTGTTGATGATATTGTCGAAGGTGTGATACGAATTTCAGATATAATCCCACAAGCAGACCCAAATAATCATTCGACCTCACCCGCAGAAAGCAGCGCGCCATATCGTATTTATAATATTGGTAATGGCCAGCCAGTAAAATTAATTGAGTTTATTTCTGCGCTAGAAAAAGCGTTAGGTAAACAAGCGATTAAAAACTTTTTACCTATGCAGGCAGGGGACGTGTACACCACTTGGGCAGATACTGAAGATCTGTTTAGTGTAACAGGCTATCGCCCACAAGTGTCTATTGAGCAAGGGGTTCAGGCTTTTGTTGATTGGTACCGTTCTTATTATCATCAATAATATCAATAAGCTGTAATATCATTAGCAGGATTTGAGAGGCAAGTTTGAAAATAGCAATCGCAGGAACCGGCTACGTCGGCTTATCTAACGCCATGTTACTGTCACAACACCACGAAGTCGTGGCGGTGGACATCATTCCTGAAAAAGTGGCGATGTTAAACAATAAGCAATCGCCGATTGTTGACGCCGAAATTGAACAATTTTTAGCGGAAAAAACATTGAATTTCCGCGCGACGGAAGACAAAGTTGATGCCTACACAGGGGCTCAGTACGTCATTGTTGCGACACCGACAGATTACGACCCGAAAACTAACTATTTCAATACCAAATCAGTCGAGTCCGTTATTCATGATGTGAATGAAATCAACCCAGCCGCGACCATTATCGTTAAATCCACCATTCCTGTCGGCTTTACGGCCCGTTTACATGAAGAATATGGCTACAGTAACGTGATTTTCTCTCCTGAATTTTTACGTGAAGGCCGTGCATTGTGGGATAACCTGTATCCATCTCGCATTGTGGTGGGGGAACGTTCTGAGCGCGCGAAAATCTTTGCTGACTTACTATTGGAAGGCGCGATTAAGAAAGATGTACCTGTGCTGTTTACCGATGGTACGGAAGCTGAAGCCATTAAATTGTTTGCTAACACCTACTTAGCGATGCGTGTCGCCTACTTTAACGAGCTCGATACCTACGCAGAAAGCCGAGGGTTAAATGCCCGTCAAATTATTGAGGGCGTCTCTTTAGACCCACGTATTGGTAGCCATTATAACAACCCTTCATTCGGTTACGGGGGTTATTGTTTACCGAAAGACACCAAACAACTGTTAGCCAACTACGATGACGTGCCAAATAACTTGATTAACGCCATTGTGGAATCTAACCGTACCCGTAAAGACTTCATTTCGGATGCCATTATCGCCAAAGCGCCGCATAAAGTCGGTGTTTATCGCTTAGTGATGAAAGCGGGCTCTGATAACTTCCGTGCTTCTGCGGTACAAGGCGTGATGAAACGCATCAAAGCTAAAGGTATTGAAGTTATTGTATACGAACCCGTGTTAACGGAGGACGAGTTTTTCCGCTCTAAAGTTATCCGCGATTTAGAGGTTTTCAAAGCTGAAAGCGACATTATTCTCGCTAACCGCATGGTGCCTGAGCTAGAAGATGTGGCGGATAAAGTGTATACCCGCGATTTATTTGGTAACGACTAAGGTTATCGGTAAGGGATTGGTTGGCCTGTATGTTGGTCAACCTGTTCGTTTTCGTATCAAATAATGGTGTTTACCGTTAAAACTCTATCTATTTTGTGCAATATCCCACAATTTACTCATTTAGCCACCTGATTTTGCAAGAATCGCTAAGAAATGCCTTTTTTCCTTTGTTAGCATCACCCGATCTATTGAATTAAATCGGTTTTTTATCATGGAAAAAATAATAAAAAAGCAGAGGGATGGCTTCGTGACTTACCAAAAAGAGGGAACACTCGATTTTTGGCAAATTATTAATGATTATATTCAAGGGAAAGTTATTAGCAAAAACCTAGGCAGTGGAAATGTTGATAGAAGTGTTGCTCGTATTACTATTGATGGTCAGAATTTTATTATTAAATGTGAAAAAGAGCGAGATAAGCGTTTTGAAAAGCGGGTTATGCGTATGGTATCTGGCCCATACTATTCACAGTTATTAAGGCGCTTAGTTAGAGCACAAAATAAAGGCTGTACGGTGACAAATGACATCTATTTTGTGGCAGAAAAAATGCGGGGTCGTGAGTCAGTGGAAACATGGATTATCGCAGAGTATGTTGAAGGTACTGTACTTTCTGAGTTTGACAATATCACGCCTTATTATGCACAAATGAAGTCCGTTATTTCTCAATTACATCAATATGGGCTGTCTTCTAATGATGTTCACGCAGGTAACTTTGTATTAACGGATGATGGATTGAAAGTCATTGACCTATCAGACTATGGTAATTTTGCTATCTGTAAAGCCAATGACTTAATTGCGTTAAAACGTTTCTATGGTATCGAGCCTGATAGTAAAAGTTTTACCTATCGCTTCATTCGTTTTAGGGACAATTTTCGTCACTGGTCAAGAAAAATTAGAGGTAAAAAAACACGCTTGTAGCGTAAATTACTTATTTTCTTGGTCATCGTTTAATTGATAAATTGCATCCAAAAACTCAGGAATAAAACTTCCTGTGCCGTGACAATGCTGTGTTGCGGTTTCCCCAGCTTGTTTCATTAATGCACAAGCCGTTGCGACATGCTGTAGCCGATCTCCTGCCAGTGTACAAAAGGCCGCAACAACAGCAGAAAGTGCACATCCAGTGCCTACCACGCGAGTCATCAATGGATGCCCTCCCGTTACTGCAATTGTTCGTGTTCCATCAGTGATATAGTCAGTTTCGCCGCTAATGGCGACGATAGTCGCTAATTTTTCAGCTAAGAATTGCGCGGCAGGGAGGGCATCATCTGTTGTATTGAGTGAGTCGACGCCTTTACCTCCAAGGCTTTCTCCTGCTAATGCCATGATCTCAGAAGCATTACCACGAATAGCCGCGGGTTTTAATGATAGCAATTCATGACAAAAGCGGGTTCGAAAGGTGAGAGGGCCTGCGGCAACGGGGTCAAGTACCCAAGGTTTATTGGCCTTGTTAGCACTATGTACCGCTAAACGCATTGCATATTGCCGATCGGTGGTTAGCGTTCCGACATTGACAAGTAGGCCGTTTGCGATAGCTGCAAATTGCTCTGCTTCTTCTGGTTCAATAACCATAGCGGGGGAGCAACCGAAAGCCAATAACACATTGGCGGTGAAGGTTTGGACGACATCGTTGGTCATGCAGTGAATCAGAGGATGCTGTCGCTGCAATTGCTGTAATGCCTTTGATTTTATTGTCGTATTAATCTGTTCAAGCATTGACATATGTCCCCTCATTCATAGTAGGAAAGTGTAGGATAACCGATTTATTCTACACTTTCTTACTATGAATGAAACCGCTTACTAATCAGAAAGGTAGTTTTCCATCACCATGCCTCCAGCCCCTTGAGCGACAATTTCATAAGAGTCATTTGCGGCATAAATACGTGCCTTGATATGTGGGAAAGTTGCCAGTTTTTCTTCAATCGATTTTTTTGTCATCGCAAAAAAGTGGTTTTTAGGGGTTAATGTTCCCCCACAAACAACCACATCTGCCTGTGTCACCAAGATAGCATTGGCGATGGCAATGCCATAATAATAAGCTGCCTCTTCAAGTGCTTCGAGGCACAATGGGTCATTTAACGTCAGCGCTTGGAAAATAGTATGGTAATTAATATCAGACTCATGATTTACTAATTCATTGATAATAGAAGATTTACCTAGTCTTAATTGCTGTATGACGCGAGTCTTAATAGCAGATAGTGAGCTATATTGCTTTAGGCAGCCATAAGAGCCGCACTCACACCGCTTACCATGAATATCAATAGTTGTATGGCCAAAGGCTTGAGCAGTGCTAATGGGGGCTGGAGCGTATTGATTATTGATAATGGTGCTGCTTCGAATGTCAGTATCGCAGGTTGTGAATAAAAACCTTTGGCTATCAGAGGTATACCGTAGACGATATTCAGCAAAAGCCGCAAAACTGATCCCACTTCCCAGTAAGACAAAGCAAGGAACTTTGCCAGTGATATAGTCGTATAGTTGTTTTATTCGTGAGTTATACTGATGGTAGGGAAGTTTATCGCGCTCTAAAATATGGTCGATAGCAATACCGATGCCCAGTAAGTTTTTTAACGTAATCTTATGTTCTGCAAGTAAAATATCCACCTTGCTTAGCAGGTGGTCGAGCATGTTTTCAGCGGTTTCAAGATGTTCATATTTTACTTTTACCATCCCTAAAATATCGAGTTTTAGGTTTTGTAAAACGATGGTGGAGTATATATCACTCATTTCAATCCCGACCAAATAACCATCATCTGGATTGATGCTATACAGAATTGGCTTGCGTCCTCCTGTCGATTCTCCGAGTTCTGAGGTGGAAATCAGTTGGTATTTACTCAATTCATCCAGTAGCCTTGCACAAGTTGCAGGTTTCATACTTGCCAATGATGCTAACATTTCAGCCCTAATTGGACCGTGATTGAGGATCAGCCGATAAAGTACTTTGAGTTTTCGTGTTTTTGAATTTTTTGAGGTGCGAAATTCATTCAATAATGTATGTAACAAGCCCTCACTCCTTTTCATTCCCGCTTTTCGTCAAAGATTAGCAAATATACGCATAAAATTCTGCATTATGTTACACATCATACCTAAAATCTTTTTCTTAAAATGAGATTAAGATCGCTGTTCTGTTTCTAAATTGCGTTATGATCGATTTTAACCATTTTTAATCGATTCCAATTTGGAGATAGCTATGCACCATACAAAAGATATTCAAGAAAGCTTGCGTTTTATTCAGTCCCGTACTGATATTAAACCGACAGTTGGCATCATTTTAGGCTCTGGATTGGGTCCGTTCGCTGATACTTTAGAAAATGCAGTGCATATTCCTTATAGCGAAATTCCACACTTTGCAAAATCTGAAGCGGTAGGTCATGCCAATGAGCTAGTGATTGGGACTATCGCAGGAAAAAATGTCGTAGCGATGAAGGGCCGTTTTCATTATTACGAAGGCTTCACTCTCGATCAAGTTACGTTCCCTGTTCGTCTAATGAAAGCACTAGGCGTCGAAAAATTAATTATCACCAATGCTTGTGGCGCAGTAAATACTGAGTTTAATCCAGGCGATCTGATGATTATTACCGACCACATCAATCTTACCGCTAATAATCCATTAATGGGGCCAAATAACCCAGAGCTGGGCGTACGTTTCTTAGATGTCAGTGAGGTATATAACAAAGAACTCCGTCAAACGATCAAGGATGTCGCGACAGAACAAGGTGTTTCTGTGCGTGAAGGCGTATACGCATGGTGGACGGGGCCTACCTATGAAACACCTGCTGAAATTCGCATGATCAGAACGTTAGGTGCGGACGCTGTGGGGATGTCTACGGTACCTGAAGCGTTAGTTGCTCACCATTCTCAAATTAAAACAGTCGGTATTTCCTGTTTAACCAATATGGCCTGCGGCATTTTAGAACAACCCCTTAGCCATGATGAAGTGATTGAAACCGCTGAAAAAGTAAAAGCAACCTTCTTAAAATTAGTCACAGGTGTGATTGCCCGTTTTTAATCCCAATACTCTTTTTCTCAAAACAAAATAAAGGCTGTCATAAGTATAAATAGGGTGAATATTGAAATGAAATTTAAAGGTCTAATTTTAGTTTCTTTAGGCGCTTGTAGTTATGGCATTCTTTCGACATTAGTGGTGTTGGCCTACCGAGCAGGTTACTCGTTAAACGATGTGATAGGTAGCCAAACGGTTCTTGGCGCTATTCTACTGTGGTTTTTTGTTGTTGTAGGGGCGCTGGTAAAAAGAGCGCGCTTAGCGTGGCCAACACGTCAACAAGGATTGTTGATGTTACTAACAGGGACGACAACGGGTTTAACAGGGTTATTGTACTATGCATCATTGCAATACTTGTCCCCTGCATTAGGCGTTGTACTGTTTTTGCAATTTACTTGGATGGGGGTGGCGATAAATGCGGTTATTAACCGTAAAATCCCTCCTCTGATGACAATGGTTTCCGTTGTGGTGATCCTCATAGGGACTGTATTTGCAACAGGGTTACTAAATAGTGAAAACTTGAGTTTTCACTGGCTAGGTATCTTGTTTGGATTGTGTGCTGCATTGTCTAATGCAATACGTGTTTATGTGAGTGGCGCACTCGCTGTCAAGACAGACCCGATGATGCGTTCTGCCATTATGGTAACCGGCGGTGCAATTTTGACATCAATTGTGGTGCCCCCAACATTTTTACTGAGCCTTTCTACATTCCAATCGTTATTTCTATCCTATGGATTACCGCTGGCTTTTTTTGGCTCTTTCTTCGGAATGTGGATGTTTGCAAAGGGGACACCGCTTATCGGCACTAGTTTGGCTACCATCGTCAGCTCAATGCAGTTACCTGTCACTATCTTACTGTCGGTAACAGTCTTGCAATTACCTCTTGAATTTATTCAGTTTGTTGGCGTTGCTATTATCCTTATGGGTGTTGCTATGGCTGAGCTGAAAATAAAAAAAAATAAATATAACTCCAAACGGAGCTTTGTATGAACATTAAATCTCGCTTGAAAATTATGCTTTTCCTGCAATATTTTGTTTGGGGAAGTTGGCTAGTGACACTCGGCTCGTACATGATGAAAACGCTAAGTTTTTCAGGTGCAGAGGTTGGTTTAGTTTATAGCTCGAAGGGTGTTGCTGCGATCTTAATGCCAGGGCTTATCGGAATTATTGCAGATAAATATATTCCTGCGAATCGTTTATATATGATTTGCCATCTAATTGGCGCGGCAGCCCTATTCTATGCTGCGACAGTAACCAGCTCAAGTGTTATGTTTTGGGTGATGCTGATTAATGCAATGGCCTTTATGCCAACCATTGCTCTTTCAAATACCATTAGCTATTCATCATTGAGTCAATATCAATTAGATTCGGTGAGCAATTTTCCGCCTATTCGTGTATTTGGCACTGTGGGTTTTATTGTTGCGATGTGGAGTATCAGCCTATTAAAATTTGAACTTAGCAGTATGCAGCTTTATATTGCTGGTGCTTGTTCATTGCTATTAGCGGCTTATTCTTTAACGTTGCCCAAAATTGCTGTTAATAAAAAAGCGATTTCGAGTAGCTGGGTGAGTAAACTGGGTTTAGACGCATTAGTCTTATTCAAAAAACCTATCATGGCCGTTTTTTTCTTATTCGCCATGTTACTGGGTGCTGTTTTGCAAATTACCAATACTTTCGGGAATCCATTCTTACATGATTTCGGTTTGAACCCGCTATATCAAGATAGTTTGGTTGTTCAGTACCCATCCATATTGTTATCGATTTCTCAGATGGCCGAAGTATGCTTTATTTTAGCGATCCCCTTTTTCTTAAAACGCTATGGCATCAAAACTGTCATGCTATTAAGTATGTTTGCGTGGACATTAAGATTTGGTTTCTTCGCCTTTGGTGACCCATCAGCAATTGGCTTGATGTTCTTAATTATGTCGATGATCGTATATGGTTGTGCATTCGACTTCTTTAATATTTCAGGCTCAATTTTTATTGAAAGAGAAGTGGATACTCGCATGCGAGCTAGCGCGCAAGGGCTATTCATGACGATGGTAAATGGTGTCGGCGCTTATTTTGGTGCGATATTAAGTGGGCTAGTTGTTGATTACTATACGGTTGACGGTGTGAAAGACTGGCAGATGATTTGGTTAGTTTTTGCATCTTATACCGTTGTATTGGCAATTATTTTCCAATTTACGTTCCATTATCATCATGATAAAGGCGTAAACGCAAAAGCAGCCAAAACAAGTTAAAGCCAGCAGTTTGCTATAAAGGTCACAAATGAAGAGAAAGCCATAGGCAAGGTTTTCTCTTTTTCTTTTGAATCTTCGTTACTTCAAGTTGTTTGATATCCTCTCAAGGAGTGGTAATTATGGTGATAATTGCTACTAATCTAGGGCTAGTTAAATATATAAAAGATAAAAAGCCAATCAATATAAGGTATCAATTGGCTTAGTGTTTCCTACTGCTGAAGAAGACTATTCGATGTTCTGAATTTGTTCTCTCATTTGCTCAATTAATACTTTAAGTTCAACCGCTGAGGTCGTGACTGCGCTATTAATTGATTTTGATGCTAATGTATTAGATTCACGGTTAAACTCTTGCATCATAAAGTCGAGGCGGCGGCCAGAAGCCTCTTTTTTCTTCAAAATATTACGTGTTTCTTTAACATGGGCTTCTAATCGGTCTAATTCTTCAGCAACATCGACACGTTGTGCTAATAGAATGAGCTCTTGTTCTAAGCGGTTATTGTCCACTTGGATTTCAGCCTCTTCTAGCTTGTTTTGTAAGCGTTCACGTTGCCATTGTAAAATTTCAGGCATGTGCTGGCGAACTTTGGCGACTTCAGCTAATACGCCATCAAGACGTTGTTCGATAAGTGCATGCAATGATGCTCCTTCCGCTTCACGACTTTGAATAAAGGCATCAATAGCGTCATCTAAGCCAGCCATAAGTTGTTCGCTAATGACATCTAAATCTTGTTCGCCCGCAGACATAACGCCCGGCCAACGTAAAATTTCTAATGGATTAATTTCGCCTTCATGACTGTAATTTTTTACCCAATTTGCGGCACTGATTAATTGTCGTGCAAGTTGTTCATTGAGAATTAGTTCACCACGATTTGTACCATCTAATTCAAAACGCAGGCTACACTCTACTTTTCCGCGAGTTAGGCGTGAACGTAGGCGCTCACGTATAACTGGCTCAAGACTTCTAAATTGCTCAGGTAAGCGAATATAGGTTTCTAAATAACGTTGGTTTACGGAACGCAGCTCCCAGGCCGCATTTCCCCATTCACCCTTGATATCACGGCGGGCAAAAGCTGTCATACTACGGATCATAATTCGTACCTATTATAAACAAGTTACAGAGATTATAGCGCTATGGAGGATGACAGGATAGGCATTATCGTTTTAAGGACGTATAATGCGTGCCAATTTGAGTTGATAATGGAGATAACACCATGCGCCCAGCAGATAGACAAGCAGACCAAATGCGCCCGATTACCATCACGCGCAATTATACCAAGCATGCAGAAGGCTCTGTTCTTATTGAGTTTGGCGACACGAAGGTGTTATGTAATGCAACCGTTGAAGAAGGTGTTCCTCGCTTTTTGAAAGGCCAAGGGCAAGGTTGGGTCACCGCAGAATATGGCATGTTACCTCGTGCAACGAATTCACGTAATCAACGCGAAGCTGCGAAAGGGAAACAAACGGGTCGCACGATGGAGATCCAACGATTGATTGCTCGTTCTTTACGTGCAGCTGTTGACCTGAAAAAACTCGGTGAATATACCATTACCTTAGACTGCGATGTAATTCAAGCGGACGGAGGCACTCGTACAGCTGCGATTTCAGGTGCTTGCGTCGCTTTAGTCGATGCATTAAATAAAATGGTAGAACAAGGAAAAATAGCTAAAAGCCCATTAAAATCAATGGTTGCTGCCGTTTCTGTCGGTATCGTTAATCAAGAAGCGTTGTGCGACCTTGAATATGTTGAAGATTCTGCGGCTGAAACAGATATGAATGTCGTCATGATGGATGATGGTCGTATGATTGAAGTACAGGGTACCGCTGAAGGCGAGCCGTTTAGTCATGAAGAGTTGCTCGCGTTACTAGCTCTTGCCAAAACAGGCTTAGAGACGATTTTTGAAGCTCAGCGAGAAGCGCTGAAGTAAGTTAATCATTAATTAGGCGGCTAAATAGTCGCCTTTTTTATGCCTAGAGATCCTACATTCTATTGTATTTCACAGCAAAATATTGCTAATCAGTTTTAGCAAAATATTAATAATAACCAATGAGGAGAATGACCAATGAAAGCCTATCAGCGCGATTTTATTGAACTTGCCATGAAAAAACAGGTGCTTAAATTTGGTGAGTTTACGCTGAAATCAGGCCGTACAAGCCCTTACTTTTTTAATGCAGGGCTATTTAATACGGGACGTGATCTGGCACTTGTCGGTCGTTTTTATGCACAAGCGCTGCAAGACAGCACAATAGAGTGTGACGTGATTTTTGGTCCTGCCTATAAAGGCATTCCTATCGCGACGACAACTGCAGTGGCACTTGCTGAGCATCATAATATTGATATGCCATATTGCTTTAACCGTAAAGAAGCCAAAGACCACGGTGAAGGGGGCACGTTAGTTGGTAGCCCTCTACATGGTCGGGTTGTGGTTGTTGATGATGTAATTACGGCAGGAACGGCGATTCGTGAATCAATGGAAATCATTAAACAGCAGCAAGCGACTTTGAACGGTGTGCTATTGTGCCTTGACCGTCAGGAAAAAGGTAAAGGTGAAATTTCGGCTGTGCAGGAAGTTGAGCGCGATTATGGCTGTAAGGTTTATTCGATTATTACGATGAAAGACTTAATTACTTACCTTTCTGAAAAGGGAGATATGCAGGAACATTTAGCTGCAATGAAGGCGTATCGAGAACAATACGGTATCTAATAAAAAAATCCCTCGCCCAATAACGGGCGGGGTGAGTAGTATAAATAATCTATCATTGTAACTGAGCTAAAATTAAAGGCCAGCGCGCTTCGAATTCGATGGTTGGCCGATAACGAAATTCAGAACGCACAAAGCGCGAAAGCATGCCTTCGCAAAAGGCGAGCAGTTGAGAAGCCAGTAGTGACTCATCATGGATAAACCCATGACAATCACGTATTTTTTTCTCTTTCAGCACTTGCCTTAATTGCGATTCAATACGCTCAAACAATTGATTAATGCGATCTTGTAGCTTATCTTGCTCAAACATGAGCGCGTGACCAGTCATTATACGCGTTAAACCTGGGTTTTTCTCTGAGAAACCGAGGATTAGCGCTAACATCAGTTTAATTCTGATAATCGTATCTTTTTCATCATTCAAAATCAGATTAATGCGTGAGACCAAAGAGTCTTCAATAAACCCTATAAGGCTATCAAACATTTTCATTTTGCTTGGAAAATGACGGTATAGTGCAGCTTCTGATACACCAACGGTGGCTGCAAGTTTTGCCGTTGTAATACGTTGGCTACCATCACTACTTTCTAACATTAACGCGAGAGCCTGTAAAATTTCATCACGTCTGTTACGTTTTTGTGTTGTCGCTTTTTTTGCCATGCCTAATAAGACCCCTGCTAAAACAGCAAAACAAACTATCCAAAATTTTGCCCTTAGTAAAGAGATTTACAAAGCAAAATAGATTTAAAAAGTATAGAGATTATAAGCAATTTGGAACTGATTTACTGTTGATAATTATTTGACTAATTGTTTTTATTCGTAAATATAGAACCTAAATTAGGTTCTATATTGCACATTAGATGATAGGATAGTCTATTTATTGACGACCAGAATGACCAAAACCACCTGCGCCACGCTCTGTTGCATCAAAATCATCAACAATATTAAATTCAGCTTGAATGACAGGAACAAATACCATTTGTGCCATACGTTCTCCTGGTTCAATGGTAAAGGTTTTGTCGCCGCGATTCCAGACAGAAACCATAAGTTGCCCTTGATAGTCAGAGTCAATTAACCCGACTAAATTACCCAGAACAACACCATGTTTATGACCTAAGCCTGAACGAGGCAGGATCACCGCTGCGAGACTTTCATCGGCAATGTGTATTGCTAAACCCGTTGGAATGAGTTCAGTTTGGCCTGGTGCTAAGTCAATTGCGCTATCAAGACAAGCACGTAAATCTAAACCAGCAGATCCCGTTGTTGCGTAAGCAGGTAAAGGAAATTCGTTGCCGATGCGGCTATCGAGAATTTTTAGGTCAATTTTTTTCATAACGTTGAAGTATCTCGTCAAGTAAATAGTGGCTTAATTCAGTTTTATTACAATGAGGCAAACGTGTGTCACCATTGGCATCGAAAAGATGTAACGCGTTGTTATCGCTATTAAACCCATTATCAGCAAGGGATACATCATTAGCACAAATTAAATCTAATTTTTTTTGTAATCGTTTTTGGCGTGCATATTCTTCCACATTTTGGGTTTCTGCTGCAAACCCAACAACATAAGGCCGATTGTGTTTAAGATTTCCTACACTGGCAACGATATCAGGATTCTTAATAAGCGTAATCGTTACTTCCTCGCCTTGCTTCTTGATTTTATTTTCAGCAACGGTTTTCGCACGATAATCTGCAACGGCTGCACAACCAATAAAAATATGTTGTTTATCGATGGTTTGATGAACCGTATTATACATGTCTAATCCGCTGGTAACATCGATTCGATTAACCCCAGTGGGGGTTTCAAGGCTTACAGGACCCGCAATTAATGTCACTTCAGCGCCACGTTGGCTGGCTGCTTTGGCAATTGCAAAGCCCATTTTGCCTGAACTGTGGTTACTGATAAAGCGAACAGGGTCAAGTGCTTCACGTGTTGGTCCTGCGGTAATCATTAATTTGATACCTTGCAAATCTAGTTTAGGACGGAAGTATTCACCAGCTAAGCGAACAATTTCTAATGGGTCAATCATACGCCCCGGGCCAATATCTCCACAAGCTTGGCTACCATCATCTGGCCCCCAAATCATACATTGACGTTGTTTCAATCTGATTAAATTATCTTGAGTTGCCTTTGCTCGATACATCTGTTGATTCATTGCAGGCACTACAGCGATAGGGGCAGAAGATGCAAGGCAGACGGTCGTGAGTAAGTCATTTGCCATGCCTAAGCTTAGCCTCGCAATTAAATCGGCAGTGGCAGGTGCTAAAATAATGATATCAGCCCATTTAGCTAATTCAATGTGACCCATTGCAGCTTCTGCAGCTGGGTCTAGCAAGTCATCTGAAACGGGATGACCGGAGACTGCTTGCAGCGTTAAAGGAGTAATGAAGGCTTTTGCTCCTTGAGTCATTACCACTCGTACCATAGCGCCTTGATCACGTAAACGACGGGTTAGTTCAGGGATTTTATAGGCGGCAATGCCCCCACTGATACCGATAACTATCTGCTTACCTAAGAGTGATTGCTGATTCATTATTTTTATCCGATTCGGTCAACATGAAAGGCATATTACCACATCAAAGGTTTTGGTGGCGCGCTCGATTCTTTATCGTATTTTTATTTTTGCGAAGCGTTACGCAAAGCCGATCTATCTAAGTTGTTAACGCTTTTCAAGATAGATAAAAATAGCGAGAACAAGCTGTCAGGATGAAGAGAATGATGCAAGAACATCAAGAGTTAGCACCTAGGGAGAAGCTACTTGCCTATGGAGCCGCAGCATTATCAGACGTGGAGTTATTGGCTATTTTTTTACGTACAGGAAGCCAAGGAGAGCCTGTATTGAGGCTATCCGAACGTTTGATCAGAGAATTTGGTTCTCTATATCTACTTATGCAAGCAGATTATGAAAAATTAAAACAATGTAAAGGGATGGGGGACTGTAAGTTTACTCAGTTACAAGCAATCAGCGAATTAGCTCGCCGTTTTTTTTCTGAGCAGTTTTTATTTGAAGATGTTATGGCTGGGCCAGAATCATTAAAATCGAGGTTATTGGATCTGTTTGCAGGGCAAGAGCGTGAGGTTTTTATTGTATTGTTTTTAAATAATCAAAATCAAATTATTTGTTATGAAGAAATGTTTAAAGGCACTTTAAATCGGGTTGAAGTACACCCAAGAGAAATTATACGCTTTGCTATTAAAATGAATGCTAGTGCAATTATTTTAGCTCATAACCACCCATCAGGTAACCCTGAACCTAGCTTGGCTGATAAACAAGTGACTGAGCGGATACACAGTGCTTGTTCCATTATGGGAGTGAAATTACTCGACCATTTTGTGGTTGGTCATAAACAATGTGTCTCATTTGCGGAACGTGGATGGCTGTAAAATCATTTTTTTGTCTAAAAAATGACAACTTTCGTTGTGTTGGGCTTGAGTGAAAACAATTGAAAGCGTATACTACGCCACCTTTAAGGATCTTGGGTTTGGCGAGAAGGGCCTATCTCAGTAAATTTTTACTTGTCTTTGTAAATCTTTATTTAGGTATAAACGGTTTTTTCAGTCAATGAAAGTTTGCTGAGATGGGCTCCTAAGCCTGACGAGGCGGCCATACCCAGAACAAAAAAGCTCGAGCTGATTAGATTTTTGGAGAATAGACATGTCACGAGTCTGCCAAGTTACTGGCAAGCGTCCAATGAGCGGTAACAACCGTTCACACGCATTAAACGCGACCAAACGTCGTTTTTTGCCAAACCTGCACTCTCACCGTTTCTGGGTTGAGTCTGAGAAACGTTTCGTAACACTGCGTGTATCTGCTAAAGGTATGCGTGTTATCGATAAAAAGGGTATTGATGCTGTTCTTGCTGAACTGCGTACCCGTGGTGAGAAGTACTAAGGAGCTAAAAAATGGCTAAAGGTATTCGCGAGAAAATCAAGCTGGTTTCTTCTGAAGGTACAGGTCACTTCTATACCACTACGAAAAACAAGCGCACAATGCCAGAAAAACTGGAACTGAAAAAATTCGATCCAGTTGTTCGTAAGCATGTGATCTACAAAGAAGCAAAAATCAAATAATTTTGCTATCTGCGTTAAAAACTCAGCTTCGGCTGAGTTTTTTTTTGTCTAAAAATTGGTTAGTCATTGATATGATATTCGAGGCTATGACCATTATTACGAAAGTAGTAAGATAGCGGATATTCATTGAATTAATAATGTTATTTGTTGTCAAATAACCATTGTCTTTTACATATAGACCTGATTAAGAGTACCTGGTGAAAAAACAGTTTAAAAAAATTCTTGTGATCAAGATGCGGTTTCATGGGGACATGCTGCTGACAACGCCAGTCATCAGCTCATTAAAACACCAATATCCTGATGCTGAAATTGATGTTTTGCTTTATCAGGATACGATCCCTATTCTTTCTGAGAATACTGAAATCAATGCATTATATGGCATAGCGAGTAAAAAAAGTGGTGGGCTGCGTAAAGCCTGTAACTTCATCAAATTGCTATTACAGCTACGTAAGAACAAATATGATTTGGTTGTTAATTTAGCAGACCAGTGGCTAGTCAGTTTGCTGGTTCGGGCTATTCCCGCAGAAACAAAAATTTCCCATCAGTTTGGTCACCGAGATTCTAAATATTGGCGCAATAGTTTTACCGATTTGACAGTCCCTGAAGGGGAACATGTTGTTTTAAATAACTTGTCTGTACTTAAACCGTTAGAAATACAAGAACTAAAAACAAGCCTAACGATGTCATATACCGATCAAGATTGGAAAAATATTGATGAGAAGTTACTAAGCTTTGGTGTCCATAGTAGTTATGTGGTTATTCAACCTACTGCGCGCCAAATATTTAAATGTTGGGATGATGAAAAATTCTCAATGGTGATTGATGCATTACAGTCTCGTGGTTATCAAGTGGTATTAACCTCAGGGCCAAGTAAAGAAGATCTTGAATGCATTAACCATATTGCGAATGGTTGCCAAACAAAACCCGTTATAGAGCTTGCAGGAAAAACGACATTTCCTGAATTAGGCGCACTTATTGCCCACGCCGCTTTATTTATTGGTGTTGATTCTGCACCTATGCATATTGCTGCGGCAGTAAACACACCTATAGTGTGTCTGTTCGGTGCAACAAATCATATTTTTTGGCGTCCTTGGAGTGATAATGTTGTTCAGTTTTGGGCGGGGGACTATGAAGCCATGCCGCCAAGAAATGAGCTTGATCGAAATAAAAAATATCTATCTATTATCCCTGCTTCTGATGTCATTAAAGCAACAGAAAAAATGTTACCCATGAATATTCGCTCTATGATGACAAGGCTTTAATATGAATGTGGCATTTTGCTTGTACAAATACTTTCCATTTGGCGGCCTACAACGTGATTTTTTGCGCATAGCTAGTGAATGCCAAGCCCGTGGGCATCATGTACGTGTATATACACAATCATGGGAAGGTGAGAAGCCACTGAGTTTCGAAATTATATTAGTACCAGTGAAATCAAGTACTAATCATGGGAGAAACGAACAATATTATGATTGGGTGTCTGCTCATTTAAAGCAACACCCTGTTGATCGTGTTGTTGGTTTTAATAAAATGCCAGGTCTTGATGTTTATTACGCAGCGGATGTCTGTTATGCACAGAAAGTAGCCGAAGAAAAAGGGTTCTTCTATAAACTGACTCCACGTTATAAGCACTATGCTGCATTCGAAAAAGCCGTTTTTGCCGTAGGTAAAGCAACTCAATTACTGATGTTGACTCCCCATCAAATCAGTCATTTTAAAAAACATTACGCAACTGAAAGTGAGCGTTTCCATATGCTTCCCCCTGGGATCGCTCAAGATAGAAAATATGATAAACAAATTATCGACGCGAAGCAGGTTTATCGAGCAAAAAATCAGATTCCTGAATCAGCGTTCTTTTTGTTGCAAGTAGGGTCTGATTTTAAACGTAAAGGGGTTGATAGAACGCTAAAAGCCGTTGCTGCGCTCCCTGAATCCATTAAAAAAAATACGCTGCTGATGGTAGTTGGGCAAGATAAGCCTGCGAAATATCAACGTTTGGCACAGACGCTAGGAATTGAACAGCAAGTATCTTTCTTTAGTGGCCGCAATGATATTGCAGAATTAATGTCTGCAGCAGATATATTAATGCATCCAGCCTATCAAGAAGCGGCAGGTATTGTGCTATTAGAAGCTATCACGGCAGGATTACCTATCATTGTGACGCAGGTATGTGGTTATGCCTCATTTATAAGTAAAGCACAGTGTGGTGTCGTAATTGACGAACCATTTGAACAGAATACTTTGAATTTAGCATTGAAAAATAGTTTACAAAACCCTGAACAACTCATGCAATGGGGGGAAAATGCACAACATTTTGCAGATACAGAAGATTTGTACAGTTTACCTGAGAAGGCCGCAGATATTATTTTAGGGTGTTCAAATGATTGAATTGAAACCACCTTTTAGTGAACTTTGGCAAAATAAAGACCCATTTATTGAAGCAGATAAACTACAAGGAGAGGTGTTTCGTGCGTTAGAAACGCGCAAAACATTGCGCTTTGCGATTGAAGACCGTAGCTATTTTATAAAAATTCACTACGGCACAACGCTAAAAGAAGTCTTCAAAAATTTAATTTCTTTTCGTCTACCTGTTTTAGGTGCTGATAGAGAATGGAATGCTATTCATCGGCTGACTAAAGTAGGCGTTGATACCATGAATGGGCGAGCATTTGGGCAAAAGGGGATTAATCCTTTACGTAGGCACTCATTTATAATTACTGAAGATTTAACGCCGACAATTAGCTTAGAAGATTATTGTGCAAATTGGTTAAGTCAGCCACCCAAGTTTAGCGCCAAACAAATGATTATTCGGCGAGTTGCACAGATGGTGCGTAAAATGCATGCAACAGGTATTAATCACCGTGATTGTTATATATGCCATTTTTTACTTCATTTACCTTTTACAGGTAGTGAAGACAACCTAAAAATATCTGTTATTGATTTGCATCGTGCGCAGCTTAGAGATTCAGTTCCAATTCGTTGGCGCAACAAAGACCTAATTGGGTTATATTACTCTTCATTAAATATTGGACTTACACAACGTGATGTTTTTCGCTTTATGAAGCTATATTTTGAGTTACCGCTGAGAAAAATTTTACAGCAAGAGGCATCATTGATTACTCAAGCTGAAAGTAAAGCGAAGAAGATTAAAGAGCGTACAATCAGAAAGTCATTGTAAGTAAAAAAGGAAGAGAGATATAAATGTTCTTCAATAAAGAAAATGCGGTTACAAAGCAGATTGATTTATCATCAGCGGGTGCTGTTGTTAATAGTGATAGCTTACATGTTTCCTATGGTATTGACCGTAATTTTCTCTATGGTTGTGGGATATCTATAGCTTCGTTATTAAAAACAAACTCAAATATCTCTTTTTCATTCCACGTCTTTACTGATTATTTTGATGAGGCGCAAAGTCAGTTATTTAAACAACTTGCAGAGCAATACAAAACGAGTATTAAAATTTATTTAGTTGATTGTGAACAACTAAAGTCTCTACCAAGTACGAAAAACTGGTCATATGCAACTTATTTTAGATTTATCATTGCAGATTATTTTTCCAATCTGTTCGATAGAATGATCTATATGGATGCTGATATTATGTGCCAAGGAACGTTGCGGCCTTTGTTAAATATTCAGTTTAAAGGAGATGAAATCGCTGCGGTTGTACCTGAAAGAGATAGTATTTGGTGGAAAAAAAGAGCCGATGCATTAGGGGTTCCGAGTATCGCTTCGGGGTATTTTAATGCAGGTTTTTTAGTTTTAAATTTAGTAAATTGGTCAAAATTTGATATCTCAACTAAAGCAATGGATTTACTTTCTCAAGATGCCGTTAAAGCAAAATTATCCTATTTAGACCAAGATATCTTAAATATGCTATTAACAGGGCAAGTCATTTACCTTGATGGCAAATATAATACTCAATACAGCATCAATTATGAGTTACAAAAAGGTAAAAAAGAAAATCCAATAACACCTGAAACTGTATTGATTCATTACATTGGCCCTACTAAGCCTTGGCATGAGTGGGCGAATTACGCAACAGCTCAAGCCTTTATTAATGCAAAAGATGCATCACCTTGGAAAGATATTCCGCTACTGAAGGCTAAAAGCAGTAATCATTTGCGCTATTGTGCAAAGCATATGTTTAATCAGGGAAAAACCCTCTCTGGTATAAAAAATAATCTTCAGTATTTTTGGGTTAAATTAAGTAAATAATCATTGGGCAAGTTATGTCTTTTTTAGAAAGAAGTCAAAGTACACTCTCAAAGTATAATAAGACTTTAGTACTAATTTTTGTTGTCCTTTTTTTTGTGGAAAATGTAACTAGGTATAAGCATATACTGTTTTATTTGATGATAGCCACATCTTTGGTTTATCTATTATTAGATACCAAAAAAGTGCTGAAAAGATTGAATAATAAACTGTTATATTTGGTGGTTGTTTTTTCTGTTTTTGTTTATTTTTCAATTGGTTATTCTGATTCAGCAAGTGTATCCATTAAAGCTATTAACAATGTGTTATTGAATTATGGAATACTAAGTTTATCCCTTTTACTGCCAATTATTTTATATAGAGAAAGCCTAAAAGATATTTCAAAACTACTATTAACGAGCTTTACTGCGTCGTTAGTCTTAGTTTTACTTGTTGAGTTATACCGCTACTATATAGCTTATCAGCAGGGTATTTTACCATTTACGACCTATAATTTTAGGCATGTTTCGGATGCGTTAGTTTTTTTCTTTCCAATACTTCCTATTCTTTGGTATTTACTGCCTAAATCTAAACTTATTTATTTCTATATTTTAGGTATTGTATTCCTGTTTGTTTTGCTTGGGACGCTTGCTCGTGGGGCATGGATTGCTGTTGCAGTCGCTGGGTTATTATTTTTGTGTTTTAAACGACCTTGGAAGTTAATTGGAGTGGTATTATGCCTTTCGGTAATTTCACTTGTTTCAATTAAATTAATTTATCCAGATACAAGTAAAAAATTATTTTATAAGCTAGAACAGACAAGTAGCTCTCACCGATACACAAATGGAACCCAAGGAACTGCTTTTGAGCTCATACTGGAAAACCCAGTTATTGGATATGGTTTTGGCGATAAAATCTATCATGAAAAGTACAATAGTGTTGTAAAAAATCACCCTGAATGGACATTTAAGCGGTCTATTGGTCCCCATAATATTTGGCTTTATATTTGGTTTGGTGTGGGTATTGTAGGATTAGTGATATTTAGTGCGGTGTTTTTGTCAATGTGTTATTCCTCAATGCAAGGGATAAAAAATAGGTCTGATGAACCGGAAATTTACTTTGCCTTTATTGCATTGTTGTTAAGTCTTATTGGTTTTTATCTCATTCGTGGGATGGTTGAACAAGTGGATCTTAAACCTTTAGGTGTGCTTTTGGGGTTTTTAATCGCCATGATGGGGCATAGTTCAGCTAAGCAGAAGAGAGTAAGCCATGAATAATCTGATAATAAATAAATATCTGCTAAAAGAGGAGGGTAATGCTAGTAATACTTCATTGCCATGTCTTGACGTTATTTATGGTTCGGATGAAAATTATCTGTTTGGTGCGGGGGTTTCAGCAGTCTCTTTGCTTATTAATAACCCAAATTTGTTTTTCAGATTTCATTACTTTTTAGATAAAGTCAGCCCTAGCTTTTTAGATAAACTAAAGGCCATTTCTCATCAGTTTCCAGCTGAATTTCATATTTATGAATTGGATAATCAATTACTAAAAACATTGCCCGCTTCTGATGTTTGGTCTTCAGCGATGTATTTCCGACTAATTGCTTTAGATTATCTCTCGAAAGATTATGATGTTGCTTTATATTTGGATGCGGATGTTATCTGTAATGGCCAATTGAACTTGGCGGCTGATTTAATTAAAGATAAGGTTTGTGGTGTTATTGCCGATGAAATCGGTGTAAGAACAAAAAGTGAAACACGGCTTCACACTCCAAAGTTAGCAGAGACCTATTTTAATTCGGGTGTTATGTTTGTGAACTTAAAAGAATGGCATGAAAAACAAGTTACTCAGCAATGTTTCAAATTGTTATCTGCAGAAAACGCGAAACAACGATTTAAATACCCAGACCAAGATGTATTAAACCTTATTTTAAGGAATGACCTGATACTACTTAATCAGAAGTTTAATACGGTTTATACACTAAAAAATGAACTGTATGACCGAACTCATCAAAAATATCAAACTATTATTACACCTGAAACGGTTTTAATTCATTATACTGGTGTGAGCAAGCCTTGGCATAAATGGGCGAACTATCCGTCTTCTCAGCCTTTTTATAAAGCATTAGTACAATCACCTTGGACAAAGGATGATTTAAAATGTGCCACTAAATTTGTTGAAAGGAAAAAAGAGTATAAGCACTTATTAAGGAGAGGCTCTTATTTATCAGGTGTTTTGTCAGGCATTCACTATTTGTTTGAAAAATACACAAAAAAAAGAAAATAATATAATGATTAGTAAGATAGTGTTAACAGTTTCACCTATATTTTCTATTCCCCCGAAAAGTGCGGCTGCAATTGAATCGTGGATATACAATGTCGCCAAACGATTAGATATTGAAAACCGAATCGTTTGTATACGAAATGATGGATATAGTGCTTATTCTGTTGTTAATGAGCATTGTGAAATCGAACGCATTAAATTTGGAAAAGTGTACACAAGGCTGTTTAAGAAATGGACAAGGTTAGACCCCTATTCTTATGCCGATAGAATTGTCAAAATTAAACAGAAATTCTCACCAAACCCGAATGAAAGTGTTATTTTTGTTCACAATCATATTAAGTCTTTTAAAAAAATAATTAAGAAAGAAGGACATAATAATGTTGTGTTACATATGCATAATTTTTACGAACCTAAAAATGTTCCTGAAGACATAAAAATCATTGTGCCAAGCCATGTTATGGAAAGGTGGTACAGAGAACGTTTGCCCAATGCATTTATTGAAGTAGTTCGTAATGGGTTTGATGGTGAAATTTATGCTCAACCACCAGAGGTCAAGCGTGAGGATTTTGGGCTTGCAGCAGAGGATAAAATAGTTTTATTCGCTGGTCGAATTGCTAGAGACAAAGGACTACTTGAATTAATGCAAGCGTGCCAGACTTTTTTTAATGAAAGCCCGCGTTATAAGCTTGTTATTGTGGGCGACCTAGATGCTGCTTCAAAAGGTGAGTTAGCGCAATATCAAGATGAAGTAAAAGATTATGCAAAGAATTTGGGGGAGCAGTGCATTTTCTTAGGCGGGGTTCATCCTGAAAAAATTCGGCATTATTATTCTCTGGCGGATGTGATTGCGGTGCCTTCCATCACCCCTGAGCCATTTTGTATGGTTGCATTAGAGGCGATGGCGTCGGGCCGCCCTGTAATAGCAAGTCAGCGAGGAGCAATGGTAGAGTTTATTTTCCACAATGAAACAGGGTTTATTTTTAGGGAGCCACTTTCGCCACAGAGTATGGCGGAGGATATTACTAGCGCGTTAAATCACCCTAGTAGTCAAGAAATTGCCGAGTATGCTAAAAAATATGCTTATGATAATTTTACGTGGGAAATTGTCAGAGATGAGTTTATGAGAGTAATTACGAAATGGTATTCCTAAGCGAGAAATGCGAGTCTATTTATGCCAGAACTACCCGAAGTTGAAACAAGTCGTCGAGGTATTGAACCTCATTTAGTTGGTAATACAATATCTTACGCCATTGTACGTAATGATCGTTTACGTTGGCCGGTTAGCGATCAAATTAAAAGTCTCTCTGACGAAAGGGTATTGAGCGTACAACGCCGTGCGAAGTATTTACTGATTGAGTTACAAAAAGGTTGGATTATTGTCCATCTTGGTATGTCTGGTAGTGTTCGTATTTTGACTGAAGAATTACCCGAAGAAAAGCATGACCATGTGGATTTAGTCATGCGAGATGGTAAAGTTCTACGTTATACCGACCCACGCCGTTTCGGTGCATGGCTGTGGAGCGATGATTTAGAAAACTGTTCTGTCCTTGCCCATTTGGGGCCTGAGCCGTTATCAGACGCTTTCAATCCACAATATCTTTACGAATTGGCGCAAAAGAAGAAGGTAGCGATTAAACCGTGGCTCATGGATAACAAAGTCGTCGTGGGTGTTGGCAATATTTATGCCAATGAGGCCTTGTTTGCGACGAAAATTTCACCAGAAAAAATCACCAATACTTTGACATTGGTTGAGGTCACTGAATTAGTTGAACAGATAAAAAAAGTTTTACAACGTTCAATTGAGCAAGGGGGAACAACCCTTAAGGACTTTTTGCAGTCAGATGGTAAGCCGGGCTACTTTGCACAAGAGCTGTTTGTTTATGGTAAAAAAGGCGAACCTTGTTCTATGTGTGGCACGCCAATTGAAAGCATTAAACAGGGACAAAGAAGTACGTTTTTTTGCTCGAAATGTCAAAAATAGTAGGTCTAACTATTTTTTATTCAGCTTCTTTAGCATCGCCTCAGCAACCACTGGGGGGAGGAAAGACGAAATATCACCATCGTGAAGTGCAACATCTTTGATTAATGAAGAAGAAACAAAGGATAAACTTTGTGATGGTAATAAAAATACAGTTTCTAGCTCAGGCACAAAGTGACGATTCATATTCGCTAATTGCCACTCATATTCGAAATCAGCCACAGAACGCACACCACGAATAAGAATGTTTGCGCCATTTTTTTGCGCAAAATTAGCCATAAGTTCAGAAAAGCCAACAACTTCAACATTATCAAGGTGAGAAGTTACTTCTTTAGCAAGGGCTACTCGCTCATCAAGGGAAAACATTGGGTTTTTTCGTTGGCTATTAGCGATAGCTAACAGGATATGGTCAAACATTGCTGCTGCTCGGGTAACAATATCAACATGCCCTGATGTTACTGGGTCGAACGTACCAGGGTAAATGGCTTTGTGTTTCATGGCAGTGGTATCTCATTGTTTGCTATTACTTATTCGATAAATGAGCATGAATAAGCGTTAATAAGCATTTACATTATCGACTATCTGGCGCTGTTGCAACTGTAGATGAGATTTTACTGCTATTTTTAGATGCATATTCTACACACTTTTATTTGAGCTTTATGATAAGATAGCGCCAATTTTGGTAAGTGAATCAGATCGAATGTTATTGCTGCGTTTATATCAGGTACTTCTTTATCTTATCCAGCCATTTATATGGGCGCGCCTATTGTTGCGTAGCCGTAAAGCACCAGCCTATCGTAAACGTTGGGGGGAGCGCTATGGCTTCTGTGCGGGTAAGGTAAGGCCTCAAGGTATTTTATTACATTCGGTTTCTGTGGGGGAAACGCTTGCCGCGGTTCCTCTTGTTCGAGCACTTCGCCATCATTATCCTTCATTGCCAATAACGGTCACGACGATGACGCCAACAGGTTCAGAACGCGTACTGTCTGCCTTTGGTGATGATGTTGACCACGTTTATTTACCTTATGATTTGCCAGGTTCAATGCGCCGGTTCCTCAAACAAGTCGATCCTAAGCTTGTGATTATCATGGAAACTGAGCTATGGCCTAATATGATCAATCAATTGTATAAACGTAAAATTCCACTTGTTATTGCGAATGCGAGACTATCCGAACGCTCCGCAGCTGGCTACCAAAAATTAGGTAGTTTTGTAAAGCGCATGTTGCGAAATGTCACCATGGTAGCAGCACAGCATCAAGAAGATGGTGAGCGTTTTGTCCGGCTTGGGTTAAGGCGGATGCAACTTAGTGTCACTGGAAGCCTCAAATTTGATATTTCTGTGACGCCAGAGTTAGCGGTTAGAGCCATTACCTTGCGTCGGCAATGGGCTGCTCATCGGCCTGTTTGGATTGCGACGAGCACCCATGAAGGTGAAGAAGCGATTGTGCTTGAGACACATCGAAAATTGCTAGCTCGTTTCCCTGATTTACTCTTAATTTTAGTTCCTCGGCACCCTGAACGTTTCGCGAAAGCACAAGAGCTTACCGAAAAAGCAGGATTGACCTTTATTCGACGTAGTGCCAATACGATCCCTACAGCGGATATACAAGTGGTTATTGGTGATACAATGGGCGAGCTAATGCTGCTTTATGGTATTGCCGATATCGCTTTTGTGGGGGGGAGCTTAGTGGAAACTGGCGGGCATAATCCCCTTGAAGCCGCAGCGCATGCTTTACCCGTTTTAATGGGGCCTCACACATTCAATTTCAAAGATATTTGTGGAAAGCTAACTCAAGCTGATGGGCTAATTACCGTAACGGATAGTGAATCTATGGTTCAAGCGGTGACGAGTTTACTTTCTGATGAAGATTATCGTCTATATTATGGCCGACATGCAGCTGAAGTTCTTCATGAAAACCAAGGTGCCTTACAACGATTATTGAAATTATTGCAACCTTATTTGCCGCCAAGAGAGCAATAACTATATTTAATGTCTCTTTTCGAATAGAAACTTGAACGTTAGAGCAATGAACCACGAATATTTCATGGTGCACCTTAGTATTGACCCTAAACTATAGTAGACTGCATCGTTTATTATGGAGTCATTCAGTTTGGTTTATATTTCCAAATAGAATGTTGGGATTTTTTTCTTATCTTTTAAGACCATATGCCAGCTATCAACCAATCAACATCAAATAAATTTATCTATTTATGGATTATCGGCTACGCAATCGCTTGGATACTTACGAGCTTTTACTTGGACCCAACAGTACCTTATGACACAGTAGAAGCAGTGAACTGGGGAATGAATGGGGAGTGGGGATCACCCAAAAACCCATGGTTTGTTGGCGTAATAATGTGGCCTGCAATTTACCTCGATATCTCCTATAGCTTTTATTGGTACTTTAGCCATTTCGTCGGTATTGCATTTGGTTTACTTGGGGTATGGAAGCTAGCTTTTCGTTTGACTGGGCGTCGTGATTTCGCTTGGTTTGCAATGCTAATGTTGAATTTATCTGGTGTCATTAATTTCGATATCATTCCTTATAATGATAACTATATTTTAGTGACATTATGGCCTTGGGTTATTTATTTCTTTTTACGTGCTGTTGATGATAACCCTGCATGGTGGTTACCATTTGCCTTATTTGCTGGTCTTGCAACTATGGGGAAATACTCAACCTTGGCGCTAGTTGGGTCTGTTTTCTTATTGAGCCTATTTGTAAAACAAGTTCGCCAAAGCTACCGCCATCCAGTTTTTTATCTCGCTATCGCTTTATGGTTTGCGCTGGTATTGCCCAATTTTTTCTGGTTGATGGCAACGGATTTTTCCGCGTTCAAATGGGTTGATTCGCAGATTGACCCCGGTTTTAATCTCCACACAACGCAAGCTGCACTGAGTGTTTTCTACCCATTAGTCATTGCTGCTATTATTGTTTATTGTAGCGGAGGAAAATTAGGTTGGCCGAAAGCGCTAGCAAATAGAATGGCTAATTTTGTGATTCTATTTCCACTTGTCGTGATTTATGGGTGGTTTTCTTTCCATGATGGCGGGCGCATTACAGAGTGGCTACAACCATTTATGGCCATTAGTGCACCTTTATTTGTCGGCTCCATCACTGTGATGCCTAAGAAACCGTTTAAGAAGTCGCTGGTAGGCTTTGCTATTTTTGGTGTTCTCGTTTTAGTCGGCTATATCACTGTTCAGGTTGTAAATATTCGTGGTGCAGGGCAAAAATTTATTGGTATAAAAACCTTAATAGCAGACGGGGAACAACGTTGGTACCAGCGTTATGGTTCGCCTGTTAAATATGTTGGCGGAGAAGACAATCAATATCAATGGTTTATTATCTATGGTAAAGATAGACCACATGTGATCCAGCCTTGGTCGATGGAAAAGCATATGCCGCCAAATGTGTACAACCGTGATATTACTGAAGCGGAAATTCGTCAACATGGAGCATTATTGCTGGGTAAAAAATACGATGATTGCGCCCATGAAAATTTTGCCAAGGTACGTAAGTTCTGGCCACAATTTACCATAGAAAAAGAAGATGTGATTTATCGTTCTGAACCAGATGCGGCACCGGAAGCCATGTGTTTTGGCTTTATTGCTCCCGGGCAGTAAAAATGAGAAAAAAATCGGCTAATCGTCGCTGATTTTTCTCATTATATAATTACGCTGGACAACTGCTGATAAACCTCATTAGCCTTGATACTCGCCATAGAATTTACCGTAGATTTAATGACGTGTTGGCCTTGCCCATATCCCCCAATCAACCCTGGGTCGGTAGGGCCAAACAAGGTAAAATTAGGTTTATCAAGGGCGGCGGTTAAATGACTAAGACCAGTATCAACAGAAACGACCGCTTTAGCATTAGCAATTTGCTGTGCAACTTCGGCTAAGGTGAGTTTAGGTAGAACCTCTACAAAATCAAACCCTTCTGCTAGGTGTTGAGCCCGCTGTTGTTCATGTGGTGCGCCCCACGGTAATTTAATTTTGATACCTGTGTTTGCCATTAATGAAATTAGCTGACGCCAGTTTTCTTCTGGCCAATGCTTATCATCACGCGTAGTTGAGTGCAAAAAGACAACATAAGGGCTTTGATGCCCTTCATCTGACTGCAAAAAGTGTTGAGCAATCGCATAATCACCCTGCTGGGTCGGGCAGGTATAGCCAAGGCTTTTGGCAAATAGCTGGCGAATGCGCTCAACAGCATGTTGTTGTTTATTAATGGAATAACGATGATCGTAGAAGAAACTGGCAAGGGGTTCACGGATACTATGGCGGTCGTATCCATGTTTATCGCCATGGGCTAAACGCGTTACCAAAAAAGCACTCTTGAGTAACCCTTGGGCGTCAATCACTGCATCATATTGCGTTGCTTGCAGTTTAGCGCGAAAAGCGGCACGTTCGGCTCTGATCGGAGCCGAAAACCAATTTTTTCGCCAACGACGTATAGCAACAGGAATGACTTGGTTAACAGCGTTGTGCCATGTGGGAATTTGTGAAAAACCTTCTTCAACAACCCAATCGAATTGGATATCGGCTATTACTTGTTGCGCATCGGTCAGCGCAGGTAATGAGTGTAAAACATCTCCCATTGAAGATGTTTTGACTAATAATACTCTCATCATTCAATACCTATATTTAGCCGAGCTAACGCATCGATAACTAATTGGGGTTGGATATCAATCAAACTTTGGTGATAACCACTTTCACCATCACCTTTGCGTACCTTGTGATATCCCGTAATTAAACGGATTACTTCTGCTTTATCTGACAAAGGTGGGGTGAAATCAGGGCTACTCGGGCCATATAAGGCAACAAGCGGTTTATCAAGTGCTGCTGCAACATGCATTAAACCCGAATCATTACTGACGACTGCATTGCAGGCATCGATTAGATTAACCGCTTGTTCCAACGATGTTTTTCCTGAAAAATTATGGCAATGCAATTTTGCCTCATCGGTTAATTCTAAACGGATTGCTTCGCCAGCTTCATGGTCTTTTTGTGAGCCAAATAAGAGAATTTGACAACCATTTTGGCTAATGAGCGACTGAGCAAGTGCGGCGTAATGATAGTGAGGCCAACGCTTTGCGGGGCCAAATTCTGCACCTGGACAAAAACCAATAATAGGGCGGGAACCATCAACACCAAAAGTTTGCAAGGTTTCAGTGACTTCTTGCGGCACAATCACCAGTTTAGGCGGTAAAATGGGTGTTGGAATATCAGAAGCGGATTGAATAGTTTGCTTATCATAAGCAAGAGCGACATATCGCTGCACCATTAAAGGAAAAGCATCTTTATTTAGCGGACGAATATCATTGAGTAGGCCATAGCGCATTTCTCCACGCCATCCCGTTCTTTTCGGGATTTTCGCAAAGAAAGGCACAAGTGCAGACTTCAAGGAATTTGGCAGCACAATAGCTTGCTCATAGCCATTTGCCCGCAAACTTTTACCTAATCGACGACGTTCACCAATTTCTAATGCACCATGTCCGAGAGGCATCGGAATGGCTTCGTTAACCTCGGGCATTTTAGCGAGTAAAGGACGGCACCACTGTGGTGCCATCACATCAATTTTCGCATGGGGATGTAAGGCCTTTATCGTGCGATAAAGGCTTTGTGACATCATCATATCCCCTACCCAAGAAGGGCCGATCACCAATATTTTCATAAATATTTTTTCAAAAATGAGCGTTACGCGTCTTTATTTAGCCATTGCATATATTCAGTGACACCTTCTGCAACCGTTTTAAACGGTGCAGTATAACCAGCAGCACGTAATTTGCTCAGATCAGCTTGGGTGAAGCTTTGGTAGCGACCTTTTAATTTCTCAGGGAATTCAATGTATTCGATAGATACATTTTTATCTTTGTGGAATTCAGTGACTGCATCAGCAACAGCTTGGAAAGACTCTGCACGGCCTGTACCACAGTTAAAAATACCAGACACTTTATTTTCCCAGAACCATAAGTTCACCGCAGCCACATCACCGACATAGATAAAATCACGGCGGAAGGTATCACTACCCTCAAATAGTTTTGGGTTTTGCCCTTCATTAATTTGTTTATTTAAATGATAAGCAACGCTTGCCATACCACCTTTATGGCCTTCATTTGGTCCATAGACGTTGAAATAGCGGAAGCCACAGACTTGTGAATTTGCTTCAGGTAAAATTTCGCGGACATATTGGTCAAATTGGAATTTCGAATAGCCATAGACATTTAATGGCTTTTCGAATTGGCGTTCTTCAATAAAGTTATCACTACGGCCACCGTAAGTTGCGGCTGAAGATGCGTATAAGAATGGAATTTCGCGGTCTAAGCAATAGTGTAATAACTCTTTAGAATACTGATAATTATTATCCATCATATACTTGCCATCCCATTCAGTGGTTGATGAGCAAGCGCCTTCGTGGAATACCGCATCGATTTCACCAAAGTCATCACCTGCGATAATGCTAACAATAAAATCCTCTTTGTCTGCGTAATCTGCAATATCAAGGTCAACAAGATTGGCAAATTTGGTGCCATCTTTCAGGTTATCAACCACTAGGATATCTGTGCGGCCGATAGCATTTAGGGCTTTAACGATATTACTGCCAATAAAACCAGCTCCACCAGTGACTATGATCATTGGGCATACCTCAAATAGGTTAAGAAAATAGAGTCGTAATTGGTGTCTATAATAACATCTCTTGGCGCAGACGGTAGCCTTGATAGAAGAGAATTGAGCTGACACCAAGATGAGAGCAAGGTAAATATCGTGATCTTGGCTACAAATTTGACTTATTTATGCTGTGAATATCGCTGCATATAGAGACTGTTATTAAACTCTATAAATTGCCACTATAAAGGAAGAAATCATGTCAGAAAGATTTTATCAGCAGATCAAAGAGCAATTGGTGCAAATTGAAGCCGATGGGTTATTCAAAAATGAACGTATTATTACGACATCACAAGATGCTGATATTGAAATAGTCGGTGGCCAGCGCGTTATTAATTTTTGTGCGAACAATTACCTTGGACTGGCAAACCATCCGGCATTGATTGAGGCAGCAAAACAAGGAATGGATAGTCATGGTTTTGGTATGGCATCAGTCAGGTTTATTTGTGGGACTCAAGATAGCCATAAGGTGCTAGAGGGCAAGATTGCTAACTTTCTCGGAATGGAAGATGCCATTCTTTACTCTTCTTGCTTTGATGCAAATGGCGGCTTGTTCGAAACGTTGTTAGGCCCTGAAGATGCAATTATTTCCGATGCATTAAATCATGCATCAATCATTGATGGCGTTAGGTTAAGTAAGGCTAAACGCTACCGTTACAGTAATAACGATATGGTTGAGTTAAAAGCATGTTTAGAGGAAGCGAAAACAGCTGGAGCCCGCCATATTTTAATTGCGACCGATGGTGTGTTCTCGATGGATGGTGTTATCGCAGACTTAACATCTATTTGTGATCTTGCGGACGAATACCAAGCCTTAGTGATGGTTGACGATTCTCATGCGGTGGGTTTTGTTGGGGAACATGGCCGCGGTAGCCATGAATACTGCAATGTCATGGGGCGTATTGATATTATTACAGGCACTTTAGGTAAGGCTCTTGGTGGTGCTTCTGGCGGTTATACTGCGGCAAGAAAAGACGTTGTTGAGTGGCTGCGTCAGCGCTCTCGTCCTTATTTGTTTTCGAACTCACTTGCTCCTGCGATTGTTGCCGCATCTATCAAAGTGATTGATATGATGAAAGAAGGCCATTCATTACGTGAAAAATTATGGCGTAATGCCGTGTTATTTAGAGAAAAAATGACAGAAGCAGGTTTCACCCTCGCTGGCGCTGACCATGCCATCATCCCTGTGATGTTAGGTGACGCCAAACTCGCCCAAATTTTTGCAAAAGAGCTACTTGATGAAGGTATCTATGTCACGGGCTTTTTCTATCCTGTTGTTCCACAAGGTCAGGCTCGTATTCGTACTCAAATGTCTGCTGCACATAGTGAGGAGGATATTTTACACGCTGTTGATGCATTCACCCGCATTGGTAAAAAACTAAATATAATCAAATAATAAGGTCATTTATGAAAGCACTGTCCAAACTGAAAGCAGAGCCTGGTATATGGATGACGGATGTTCCGAAACCGGAACTCGGGCACAATGATGTGATGATTAAAATTCGTAAAACTGCGATTTGTGGTACGGATGTACATATCTATAATTGGGATGAATGGTCGCAAAAAACGATCCCTGTTCCAATGGTTGTCGGTCATGAATATGTAGGGGAAATTGTTGCTATTGGGCAGGAAGTTAAGGGCTTTAAAATAGGTGACCGTGTTTCAGGAGAGGGCCATATTACCTGTGGCCACTGCCGTAATTGCCGTGGTGGCCGGACGCATCTTTGCCGTAATACCATTGGGGTTGGCGTCAACCGCGCGGGGTGTTTTGCCGAATATTTAGTGCTTCCTGCATTTAATGCTTTCAAAATACCCGATAACATTCCTGATGAAATAGCCGCAATTTTTGATCCATTTGGTAATGCTGTTCATACCGCACTTTCCTTTGATTTAGTGGGAGAGGATGTATTGGTTTCAGGGGCTGGCCCGATAGGTATTATGGCGGCCGCGGTATGTCGACATGTGGGAGCTCGCCATGTGGTTATCACGGACGTTAATGACTATCGATTGGACTTAGCGAAAAAAATGGGGGTTTCCCGAGCGGTGAATGTTAGTCGTGAAAACCTCAAAGATGTGATGAATGAACTCGGAATGAAAGAGGGGTTCGATGTCGCATTAGAGGTTTCTGGTGCCCCGCCCGCTTTCCAGACCATGTTAGACACCATGAACCACGGCGGTAGGATTGCTCTATTAGGTATCCCCCCCGCCTCGATGGTAACAGATTGGAGCCAAGTGATTTTCAAAGGGCTATTTATTAAAGGGATCTACGGTCGAGAGATGTTTGAAACATGGTACAAAATGGCGACATTGGTTCAATCTGGCTTGGACTTATCACTCATTATTACTCACCAATTTCCCATCGATGAATTCCAAAAAGGCTTTGATATCATGTGTTCAGGGCAATCAGGTAAAGTCATATTAAATTGGGATTAGCCACTTGGGTGGATTTAGCATATATAGGTTAATCCACCCATAATTAACTAAGAAGTAAGGGAAAACTTTCTTAGTTTTCCTGTTGTGCTTATTACTTTAATTTGGTCATTCTGTTGCTTTATTTCTTCAATAGATGGTGATAACTCGACACCTAACCAGTCACTAATAAAATAATAATTATTTTCCGATAGCCAAATATCATCCACTTCTCCTGTAGGGTGGTTTTTCCGAACGGACGGGCTATACCAAACAAACATTGGTATTTTAAATGCGTCAATACTTGCATTTGCCCCACCATGTTGATAAATAACCTTATTTTCTTTGGTCAGACGCTCTAAACCGTGGTCAGAAAAATACATCACGGAGGCATTTTCTTGCGCGAGAGAATCAAAAATTTCACCTAATAGGCTGTCTGTATAATGAATCGAATTATCATAAAAATCATCAGGGTGTTTATTATTGAAAATACTTTCAGTTTCAGGGTAACGATGTTCACAAGGAACATGGCTCCCATATAAATGCAAAACAATAAGTTTTTTCTCTTTACACTCTAGTGCTGCCATGTAGTTTTCTAATAAATTTTTATCGTAGCTGCCATTATCTAACCATTTTTTTTCATGACAATTCATGGCAATACCTGTAATTGCATTGCTGTAATTACCATATTGTCCTTGGTTACTGAACCAAAATGTCTTTAGCCCTAATTGATTGGCCACATGTACAATATTATCTGAATAATCATCAAATTTAAGGTGCTCAACATTCGCTTTACTTAAGGAAATCGGAACCGCTGTTGCAGTAACTGAACTAGGGCTATATGCATTATTGAAAATAAGCATATTTTCTTTTTGAAAATCACAGATGGGAGTCGTTGAACGGTGATATCCGTACAAGCTCATGTTATTAGGACGAGCAGACTCGCCGATTACAATAACAAATGTCTCGATATCATTTTGCTTGCTTTTAAAAGAGTAGTTTGGTTGGCGTGATGCCAAAGATCGTATTATTTTTCTATCGTGCAGAACCTCTAAAAAAGGTACAAGGTTGCTAATGGGGGTTTCTTCAATAAAGCGAAGAATAAAACTATCAACATTATTTTTTCGTTTATTATGAAGATAGGATTTTATATATAAAATAAGTAAATATAGAGCCAAAATAACGATAGGATAGAAATCATAAAAAGCAGGTAGTGGTGGAAAAAAGTTAATTATAATTATAGATAAGGCTACATAAACCATATACAGTATAATATATTTACGATAATGCAATATCATGCATTTTGCTTCATTCTTGTCTGTTTCTATGATACTTAGAGCGAATGCGTAATCTAACCGACTATGAAAGTTTCTACCATAGAACTGTGTTGCTATAAAATCTAAACATAAAATAGAGAGAATCGTAATACCAATGGTATTACGTAGTATAACATTCTCTATTTGAAAAATGGACAGGAAGATTAGTACGGTAAGAATAGTATGTATTATTGCCTTGTTATACTTAATTTGTTTGCTGATGGATTGATAATAAAATAGGGCAATAAAAAACAAGCAGAAATAGTAGTACATACTAAGAATACGCCTTTACAATATAGTGTATGTTACTTACGTATTATAACTTAGTTTGTTGTTATTGCCTAAATAAACTGTAGCAGGGTAATATCTGTTTCAAATGCTCTAAATATGATTTATTTCTGTTGGGTTTATTTTATATATTGGCGTAAAGTCTCGTCATTATAGATTTTTTCTACGACAAACATCATTAAATCAATTCCTTGAAGTTTCGTATTTGATATTTCAAACTCACATTCACCCAGTTTTTCGGGTATAAGGTCATCTTTTTTAGGTTCGATAGCCGCCTCCGATGAGTGTTGTGGTTGTTCCTCTTTTTTAGCAGAATGTTCCACTTTAGATGACTCGGTTGCCTTTTGCGCCTCTTCAGATAACATTCTTAATGATGTCGCTGGCTGCTTTGTTACTGTCTGAGGGGATAATAGTGAGCTTATAGCAACTAACTCAATATCACTAGGAAGCTGCGGAAGGTATCTTTGTAAGGCTCGCACGGTGGATGGATGTGGATGGCCAATCGCGACTGCGCTACCATGTTTACGTGCATAGGCCACGGCTTTATTTAATTGAGTACGAGTTTCTTCTTCTGATTGGTGGTTATCGATAAAAATATTACGGCGTAAAGTCGCAACACCATATTCGTTGGCTGCATTACCTGCCTGTGTATTCCCAATTGTGACGCTATCAAGAAAAAAGAGATTTGATTGTGACAGGCTGCGCATCACGTTTTGCATACCGGATAAGCTTGATGTCATCTCACTTCCCATATGGTTATTCATGCCTTTTGCATAAGGAACTCGGTTGATTGCATTTTTAATAATGCGGTCAATTTCCTCAGCACTCATTGAAGGCGCTAATGTATCTTTTTCTAGAGGCTGCTTGCTCAATGGTTTCATTGGCATATGAATAAGAATATCACGCCCTTGTTGATGAGCTTTTTCTGCTACTTCACGACCATGAGGTGAATTGGGCAAAATAGCAATGGAGACCGCCGCCGGTAATGCCAAGATTTGGTTATCTTCTTTGGACCGATAACCAAAGTCATCAATAACGATGGCCAGTTTTGCAGCACTAACCGGTAGGCACATCATTAACAATGACAAACCAATGAGTGACCTAGAGGTAACATGCTTCAACATAGCTTTATCCTAATCGTTTGCTGTTAAAATTTATTTGGTTAGCGTCCTAACCAAGGGCGAGGGTTGACGGTTTTCCCTTGCCGACGAATTTCAAAATACAGTGAAGGGCGCTCTTGGCCTCCGCTGCTACCCACTAAAGCGATAGGTTGTCCCGCACGCACTTCTTGACCTACATTGACCAATGCACTTTGGTTGTAGCCGTAAAGGCTCATATCCCCTTTACCATGTTCGACCACCACGACTAACCCATAGCCTTGTAGCCAGTCTGCGAGTAGTACTCGACCATCCGCAATTGCTTTAACTTGTGTGCCTTCATTTGCTGCGATAACCATACCTTTCCAACGTAACTCACTAGAGATGACATCGCCATAGTTATGAAGCAATGAACCGCGAACTGGCCAAATAGCTTGGCCAGCTGGGCGCCCTAAACCACCTGTACGTGACATAAGTGAACGCTCACTTTCTGACGGTTTGTATGTGGCACCTTTTTGTTTTGCTTGGCGTTCTTTCTCTGCAACTTGAGCTCTAACTCGTGCTGCTTCTCGGGCTTCACGTTCTGCTCTGGCTTTGGCCTCACGTTCTGCACGCGCTATTTTGTCACGTAATCGGGCTTCGTTCTGTTTTAAAACAGCAAGGTTTTTTTGGTCTTCTTTTAAGGTGCTTTCAAGGGCTCTCAAGGTTTTTTGCCTTGATGCTTGGGCATTATCCAGTTTACGCTTTTCTTGCTGTTGGCGAGCGAGCGTGTTTTTTTGCTCAGAGAGTTTTTTCTGCTCTAACTGTTTTTGCTGTTGTAGTTCTTTGGTAGTTTCTTCCAGTGCAGCAATGTTTTTTTCACGAGCCTGATTTAAGTAACTGTAATAGGCTAAAATACGCTCTTCACGTTGGCCTTCTTCCCCTTTAAACATTAGCGTAAGCCCTTGATGTTTACCTAATCTAAAGGCGGCATCTAGTTGGTCAGCTAATAATTTCTCTTGCTGTTGTTTTTTGCTTTGCAGCTGTTTTATATTGCTATTTAATGAGGTGATTTCTTTATCTAGCTGTTTTAACTGGTTTTGAGTTTCATGCAAGCTGCGTCCCGCACTAGAGATACTTTGCTCTTGTTGCTTAAGTTGCTCAAGGAGAGCAGAGCGCTTTGCTTGCTGTTCTTTAACGCTTTTTTCTTTTTCTGCAATACTTTTTAATAAATCGTGTAGCTGCCCTTTATTTTCGGTGATCTGATTGGCGTGCACGGTTTGTGTCGGGATGAAGGCGAGTAGCCCTAAGCCAAATATAGCGCTAATAGCCTGACGAAGAAATGACTCTTTCATTCGATGATGTATATTGGCCATTGTGATAGATCACCTCAATTAAATACAATAACTGATTATTTCATCTGCAAGTGCGGGTTTCCAGCACTGTCTAACAAATAGTATTGAAAACATTTATAAATTCGGACTTTTGCCCCGTAGTGGAAGCTAATTAAGTCAAATTATATAGTTTTATTATCACTGATTTATTTTGTATAGCTAGTATTCCGTGGTTTTTTATTACATAAGTGCCTATTTAATTCATGGCTTAGACCTGATTAGCACGTTTATGATAAAATATATGCGTACAGCTTCGAGATAAAAAAATTTTTTTCTGTAAAACGGTATGAATTTTGCGTGTTTCACCGTAAAAAAAACACCGTAGTTTGTGCGAATTGGCTGTAATTAGCTCAACACACAGGTATACTCTGAACCCTTTGATATTCGTTTTTAACTAACGGGAGTGATTGCCCCCCATGATCCAAGAAATCATGCAATTTGTAAGCCGGAACATGTTATTGAGTCTGGTTTGGGTAGCGTTATTAGTAGCCGTGGTCGTGATGACCTTTAAAGGCCTTTTCTCGAAAACAAAAGTGATCGCTCGTTCACAAGCGATTACACTGATTAATAAGGAAGAGGCAGTAATTGTGGATTTACGTTCTCGTGATGATTTCCGCAAAGGGCATATTATTGATTCTATTAATTTAACGCCATCTGAAATTAAAGATAATAATTTAGGTGAGTTAGAAAAACATAAACAGAAACCCGTTATTATTGTTTCTGCTAATGGTATGGAATCAGGAAAGCCTGCTGAACAATTAGTGCAACACGGTTTTGAAAAAGTCTTTGTCCTGAAAGAAGGGATTGCTGGATGGGCAGGTGAGAACCTTCCGCTAGCTCGTGGTAAGAAATAGTTATCCGTCATGTAATTAGGCAAAAATGACTTGTTGATTCAATGCATAAGCCGTTTTTGCAATGTTTCCTCTGTTATTCAAACTATGGCAGGGAAATACATGGTAAATTCATATGGAAGTTAAAAGGTAATAAATTATGTCAGAACAAAACAACTCAGAAATGGTATTTCAAATTCAACGTATTTACGCAAAAGACGTTTCATTTGAAGCACCTAATGCACCACATATTTTTCAACAAGAGTGGCAGCCAGAAATTAAATTAGATTTAGATACATCTTCAAGCCAGCTGTCAGAGGGTGTTTATGAGGTTGTTTTACGTGTCACTACTACGGCAACGTTAGGTGAAGAAACGGCATTCCTGTGCGAAGTTCAACAAGCAGGCGTTTTCTCTATTGAAGGTATCGATGGGACACAAATGGCGCATTGCTTAGGCGCTTACTGCCCGAACATTCTGTTCCCATATGCGCGTGAAGCGATTACTAGCTTAGTGGGTCGTGGTACATTCCCTCAATTGAATTTAGCGCCAGTTAACTTTGATGCGCTGTTTATGAACTATTTACAACAGCAACAAGGTGAACAAGCGCAGAACTCAGAGGTTCAACAGGACGCTTAATGAATACTGCTTCAATGACAGTGATCGGTGCCGGCTCTTACGGCACCGCTTTAGCTATTACGCTTGCACGTAATGCACATCATGTTGTGTTATGGGGACATGACCCAAAGCACATTCATCAATTAGAACAAGATCGCAGTAATCAGGCTTTTTTGCCTGGCGTTTCTTTCCCTGATAGTTTATCACTTGAAACGGACTTAAAACGTGCCGTCGAGGCGAGCCCAAATATCTTGATTGTCGTGCCTAGCCATGTTTTTGGCGACGTACTCAAACAAATCCAACCTTATTTACGAGCAGATTCGCGCATTATTTGGGCGACTAAAGGCTTAGAAAGGGATACTGGCCGTTTGTTGCAAGAAGTGGCCCGTGAGGTATTAGGCAATGAAATTCCTCTGGCGGTTCTGTCTGGGCCGACCTTTGCGAAAGAGCTAGCGGCAGGAATGCCAACGGCCATTTCGGTGGCGGCGAGTGATAGTCAGTTTGGTGATGATCTCCAGCAACTATTTCATTGTGGTAAAAGTTTCCGAGTGTATAAAAATCCGGATATGGTTGGAGTGCAGCTCGGTGGTGCAGTGAAAAACGTCATTGCTATCGGTGCAGGGATTTCTGATGGCATGGGGTTTGGTGCGAATGCGCGTACCGCTTTGATTACTCGTGGTCTTGCAGAAATGAGCCGCTTAGGTGTTGCGCTTGGAGCAGATCCTTCTACCTTTATGGGGATGGCAGGGTTGGGTGATTTGGTTTTAACCTGTACTGATAACCAGTCTCGTAATCGCCGCTTTGGTATGATGTTGGGCGATGGTATTTCTGTAGAAGATGCAGAAAAAGAGATTGGCCAAGTGGTTGAAGGTTACCGTAATACTAAAGAAGTTCGCGCACTTGCTGAACGTGCAGGTGTTGAAATGCCAATCACTGAGCAAATTTATCAAATCCTCTATCGCCATAAAAATGTGTTGGAGGCGGCGCAAGCGCTATTAGGCCGAGCGACGAAAGATGAAATTGCGGATATGCCAAAGCTGCATGATTAATAAAAATTAGCCTAATTAAGTTACATCATAGGGTAAATATAAAAATAGATAGGTGAGTCATTATGTCGCGTGAAGAATTAGATAGAATTTGGGGATTCATTAAGGATGAAGCGAAGTCACTTGCTGACTGCGAACCCTTACTAGCTAGTTTTTTTAACGCGACATTATTGAAGCATGATAACTTGGGTAGCGCACTGAGTTATATGTTAGCTAATAAACTTAGCTCGCCTATTATGCCAGCTCTCGAAGTACGTGAAATCGTTGAAGAAGCGTATCGTAATGATGAGGGTATGATTTTCTCCGCGGCAATGGATTTGTCCGCTGTTCGTTTGCGTGACCCTGCCGTTGATAAATATTCCACTCCCTTACTGTACTTGAAAGGGTTTCATGCACTGCAAGCCTACCGCATAGGGAACTGGCTGTGGAAAGAAGGCCGCCAAGCGCTAGCGGTTTACTTGCAAAACCAAATCTCTGTTTCATTCGGTGTCGATATTCACCCTGCCGCGCGTATTGGTTGTGGCATCATGCTTGACCATGCCACCGGGATAGTGATTGGGGAAACGGCGATTGTCGAGAATGATGTGTCTATCCTACAATCTGTCACACTGGGGGGGACAGGGAAAACCTGTGGCGATCGCCATCCCAAAGTTCGACAAGGGGTGATGATTGGTGCAGGAGCAAAGATTTTAGGAAATATTGAAATCGGTCGCGGTGCAAAAATTGGCGCAGGCTCGGTGGTGCTTCATCCAGTCCCTCCTCATACCACGGTTGCAGGGGTGCCTGCGAAGATTGTTGGTAAACCAAGTAGCGAAATGCCATCTTTAGAAATGGATCAAAACTTTAATGGTAACGTTGATGGGTTCGAAGGTGGCGATGGGATTTGAGCTTATTGCTATAGTTAGTAGTAATAGCGGCAAGCAACAATAGTTAAATTTGTATCATCTACTGAATAGATAAGTCTATTTGCTTCATCTATTCTACGAGACCAGAAGCCAACTAAATTCTCTTTTAGTGGCTCTGGCTTTCCTATTCCATAAAATGGTGCTCTTTTAGTATCTTCGATAAGCTTATTAATACGTTTGAGTGTTTTTTTGTTTTGGGTTTGCCAGTATAGGTAGTCTTCCCATGCTTGATACTCCATGTGTTACCGCCGCAAACCTTATTCAAACACTATCATGGAAAGATAGAAATATGAAGTTTGGGGTAATAGCAGATGAGGGGGATACTTGATGATGTACTCGCGAGGTTGATCCCATTAATTGGTGGAGAACATTTTTTATTGATTAAAACTAAAGGAACTCAAATTGAGCTCCTTTTATAGTCTAGTCCTTTAGCAGCGCCCCTGCATACCCCAGCTGCCGCCATGCCTCAAACACCACGACAGCGACCGAGTTTGATAAATTCATGCTACGACTATCGGCCAACATTGGAATACGAATTTTCTGTTCCATTGGCATGTTATCGAGCACATAAGGTGGTAAGCCGCGAGTTTCAGGGCCAAACATCAAATAATCATTTTGTTGGTAGCTAACATTACTGTGACTTGGCTTCCCTTTGGTGGTTAAGGCAAATACGCGAGCCCCACTTTCCGATTGATTGTTATCAGGGTTTAGCCCTTCACTTTTTAGAAATGCGAAGTAATCATGGTGATGTTTGATATCGGCAAACTCACTGTAGTCCAACCCTGCCCGGCGCAAGCGTTTATCATCCCATGTAAAGCCAAGAGGGTGAATTAGGTGCAAGCTAAAGCCGGTATTTGCACAAAGGCGGATAATGTTGCCTGTATTTGGTGGTATTTCTGGTTCGAATAGGACGATGTGTGGCATATACTTATCATTATATTATATTGGATTACAAGCGAAAAATTTTTCTATTAAACACCCTTAAGGCAGAGGTTATTAATTTATCTTTAATTAAGATTAAAACTGTAAAATATGATATGGCGCCTATTATGATTTTAAATGCTAGGTTAATCCAAAGACTTTCAAATGAAAACTGCATAATTAAAAAACACATAATGGAGGATGAAAAAATATAGTTCTTAGCTGCATTTAATTGACTTAAAGCGCCAAAACCGAAAAATTTTCTAGGATAGTAGGCATTAATGAAATATGAAATTATTGCGGTCACTAGAATTGAAATTGCTACAGCATTTATACCATAAGGAATAGATATAAATAACGATATCATAGCTATAGGAAATTTTAACAGTTCTACCTTTAAAAATAAGTCAGAACGACCAATAGCATTAAGAATATTCATATTTATGATCGTAATTGGGGTTGTGATTCTAGCAAGACATAATATTTGTATTATAGGTACTACTGTAAGCCACTCTTTCCCAAGAAATAGTTGTACTACTTCTTGGGAAATTGCAAAAAAACCGATAAATATAGGAAATGATATAAACATAGTCATTGACAGTAGTTGTTTATATAAATTAAAGAGTAACTCTTCTTTTTCTTTTAATGATGTTAGTATTGGGTATGTGACTTTTTGTAAAGTAGAGGATATAAATTGTGCTAAAAAATTTGTTAAATTAGTTGACTGGGAAAAAAAACCAACATTACTAGCATTGAAGTATCGACCAATTAGTACTATATGTAAATTGTTAACAAGGGTTGATATAAATCCAGCAAACATAAGGTTAATACTGAATTTAGATAGTTGTTTAAAAGATTTTTTACTGAAAGATAGAGCTGGAACCCAATGAGCAAAAAACCAAATTATTGTACTGGAGAAAAAAGAACGAAGCAAAATTAAATATACAAAGGACCAATATCCATATCCAATAAATAGGAAATATATTGCGATAATAGAACTGAATATAGTAGAGATAGTACTTGAAATTGCTAGTTTTTTAAAATCAACTCGTATTATTAATTTGGCACGAGATACGATAGAGAATGAGTTAATGATAATAACTAAAAATAGTACTCTTGATATGTTTATAAGTTCTGGCTTTTTATAAAAAGCAGATATCCATGGAGCAGAGAAAAATAAAATAAAATATAATAGAATACCTAGAGTGATGCTTATATAGAATGCTGTGGAAAAGTCAGCTTCTGTTGCTTGGTGGCTTCGCTGAACAAGTGCTTGAGAAAACCCGTTATTAATAACTATTTCTGATAATAGCATGAAAATTGTAAGCATCCCTATCAATCCAAAGGATTCAGGACCGATTACTTTTGCAATGAATAGGGTGACTACTAGATAACCTATTTGAGTGACTAACTTATCGATAGCACTCCAAGTTATTCCAGAAAAAAGTTGTTTCTTAGTATCTGTATCCACTTTCAAATCTCATATGTATATTATTACATATATCTCAATAAATATAATAATATGTTGAAGGTAAATCTCAATTATTTATATTTCATTAATTGCCAACGCCAAACGTCATCTGCCATATCTTGGATTGAATATTTTGCTGTCCAACCTAAATCACGAGCAGCTTTTGCTGGCGTCGACCAGTATTCAGCAATATCACCGGGACGGCGTGCTGAAATCGTGTAAGGAATAGGTTTGCCGACTGCTTTCTCAAATGCAGCAACCACTTCTAAAACGCTGGTACCTGTCCCTGTTCCTAGGTTATAGATATGTAGCCCTGCTTTCTGGCTGACTTTATTTAATGCAGCAATGTGGCCATCAGCCAAATCCATCACATGGATATAGTCGCGTACACCCGTACCATCTTTCGTCGGGTAATCTCCACCGAATACCGTCAACTCTTTGCGGTGACCAACTGCGACCTGTGCGATAAATGGCGTCAGGTTGTTTGGGATACCGTTTGGGTCTTCCCCCATCAAACCGGAATTATGAGCACCTACAGGGTTAAAATAGCGAAGCAATGAAATAGACCACTCGTTATCTGCGATATTTAAGTCAGTCAGAATACGTTCAACCATATATTTACTGGTGCCATAGGGGCTATTCGTATTACCGACCGAAGCCTCTTCCGTTAATGGAATGTGCTCAGGTTCCCCATATACGGTAGCAGAAGAACTAAAAATCAGGCTTTTGACACCCGTTTTTTTCATACTTTCCACTAACACTAATGTCCCATTGACGTTAACATCATAATATTCAATTGGCTTCTGTACTGATTCACCAACGGCTTTTAGCCCTGCAAAGTGGATCACCGAATGAATATCATGATTGGCAAAAATGTTATCTAATATAGCGTTGTCACGGACATCACCTTGGTAAAAGGTCGGTTTTGTGCCAGTGATTGCCTCAATACGGTTTAGTACTTCAAGGTTCGCATTATGCAGGTTATCTAAAATAATCGGCTGCATTCCTTGCTGGATCATTTGCACACAGGTATGGCTACCAATGTAGCCAAGACCGCCTGTGATTAGGACTTGATGGCTATGCACTAAAAAATATCCCTAAACTTAATATTCGTAGTGGTAGTTATAATCGTCAGATCTTGCATCGATACCATTTAAGATTACACCGGTAATCTCGATATCATTTTGCTTAAAGCGTTTTAGTGATAAATCGACATCTTTAACCGTATTCACCCCGTAGAACGCAATTAGTAATGAAGTACCCACATACTTACCAATAATCGCCGAGTCAGTGATGGCTAAAATTGGAGCGGTATCAATCACCACGATATCGTATTGGTTTTTCACTTTATCCAGCAATTGCTTAAAGCGCTCACCCATGAGTAATTCAGAAGAGTGAGTAACGTTTTTACCACGGCAAATCACATCGAGGTTTTCAATCACATTGGCATGAATAGTGGGTGATTCAAGGCTTGATTGTGATAAATATTCAGATAAGCCCACTTTATTGTTTAACCCAAAGGCTTTGTGCAAACGGCCCTTACGTAAGTCGGTATCGATTAATAACACTTTCTTACCTGCATTAGCCAGTACCACCGCCATATTGGAGGTAACAAAGCTTTTCCCTACACCGGGCGATGCACTGGTCACCATTACCAGATTGTTACCTTGGTTCATTACCGAAAAATACACACTGGTACGTAACGAACGGATGGCTTCAACGGCAGTATCTGCGGGGTTTTCTATGGCTAATGGGCTCTTATTACCTGCCTCAATCAGTTTTTTCTCGTGAGTAGAGAAAGGAATAGTGGCGTAGACGTTGACACCTAGCGCATCGATATCTTCCGTGCTTTTAATTTTATTATTGAAGAACTCGCGGGCAATCACATACGCGCAGCCAACGATAAAGCCAAGGATTGTAGCAAGCACAACAATCAGGGATTTTTTCGGAGCAACCGCATTGGGTTGGGACTCTGCTGAGTCAATAATACGCACATCTGCAGTAATGCCAGAGTTCAATACACTGAGTTCTTGCTGCTTTGCGACTAATTGAGTATAAATAGCTTGTTCAGATTCCACGTCACGAGTTAGGCGAACAATTTCTTGCTGGGTATTGGGTAGCTTTTGAATATTTTTGCTGATTTTTTCTTTTTCACGTAATAACTGTTGGCGTTTATCTAATAGAGACTGATAAGCGGGGTGGTTACGGGTATATAGCTGCTGAATTTCCACTTCTTTAAAGGTTAACTCGTTGAGTTTTTCTTCTACTTGTAGTGCAGTATCTAAAGCGGCTTTAGCTTCTAACGATAAATCGATAGACTCATTCTTTTTACGAAACGCATTGAGTTGGTTTTCGTAGTTATCTAATTTCTTTTTGATGGTTGGTAGATAACCATCTAAGAACACTAATGTGTTATTAGTGACTTCTTTTTTACGTTCGGTATTTTGGTCAACATAGTTTTGGATAATGCTATTAAGGATTTTGACATTCTCAGCTTTATCTGCGCCTTTAATGGCTAAACTAATAATACCTGTCCCTTTGCCCACTTCTGCAATGGTTAGGGTATTACGCAAGTCTTCAATAGCAGAGTAACGGGCATTTTTTACTAGGGCAAACTCATCGCCTGCTTTAGCGGATGAACTCGCAATCAGTAAGTTAATTTCACCTTGCTTAAGGACTTCACCTACTTTTCCATCAAAAACCTGACCGTCAATATTCAGTGAGTAGGTATTCTCGCTGGTAAAAGTCAGCGTTGCGGGTTCACCCACTAAATGGTCGGGCAGTTGATATACAGTGATGTTTAAAGGTGCCGTTTCACCAAGTAGTTTACTGGCAAAGCCTGTTGGTGCAACGAGAGCATCCAGGTTTAAATCCGTCACTGTTTTACCCAGTACCATGCGAGATTTTATCACTTCAATCTCAGAGTCCACTTGGTTATTACTGTTCCCAAATGGCATGACATCACTCATTTGGTCCAGTAATGAAACCTGACCTAACTTATCATATTGCAATGTGGCATTGGCTTGGTAGATTGGCGTTGCCAGTAAGCTATAGGCGATGGCAATAGCTGCAAAAATAACAGTAAAAAACCCAATTTTAATGGTGTTGGATTTCAAAACTTTAAACAGGGCGAGCAGATCGATTTCATCTGAGGCAGGGGAGCTATTCTTTGTCGTGTTCATAATGGGTTAAATGTTAAGTCATCCAATAATTAAAATTAAATTTTGCCTTGCCAAGCAATTGCGGCTTTTTCCATCAACAGGTAAACATGCTCAAACATTTCATCACTACGTTTATGAGGGTCAGGGATTTCTGTTTTATTAATCCATTGCCCAAATAGCATCACTTTTCCACGTGTTTCAGGAAATTGTTGGTGGATTTTAGCAATATGTTCGTTTTCCATCACTAGGATTAAGTCTGCTTTATTGCATAATTCGCTGGTTAATCGACGTGATTGATGGTTTTCGAGGGAAAGGTTGTGCTGCTTGGCAATCCGGATGGCACTGTCATAAGCAGGAAGATCATTTTTTGCAATAATCCCTGCGGAGTCGACTTTTCTTGTGGGGAAATACTGTTGCAATAAGCGCTCTCCGGTAGGAGAGCGGCAAATATTTCCCATACAAACAACTAGGATATTATTAAACATTGTTATTACCAATCACGAATACGTTTGGTGCCTTCCGTTAACTGGTTATAAGAGGCAATGGTTGGTAATAGTTGGGTGATCAGACGGTTCCAACGTACGACAGGGGCGGCGGTCACATAGACTAAGTCATAAGGCTGCAGTTTAAATTCTGTTCCCATTACAAGTGAAGTGGCATCCGATAAGTCTAGCTGATACACCGCTGCCATTTTTTTCGGCAGTAGTGCTTCGAGTTCTTTATCTTCCGCTGGCTGATTTTTAACTGGGCGGATAACAAATACGCCGGTGGCATTCGCCGTGGTTTGGTCGATACCACTCGCTTTACTTAGTGCTTCAGTGATGCTCATACCCGCACGGTCAATAGTCAACGTAGTTGGTTGACCGACTTCACCCATCACAAAGACTTTTTGTGAGTCATTGCGCGGAACATATAGGACATCACCCGGCACCATAAGGTAGTTTTGGGTTAAATCCCCATATTGCACTAAATCCTGCAAAGACACTTTGATTTCTTTGCCATTGCGGGTGAGTACCACATTATCCCAATCCGCATTTTCCGTTAAGCCACCCGCATTATTAAAAGCTTCTAAAATAGTCAGAGGTACGTTAGTAATCGGTAGTGTACCCGGTTTTGCGACTTCACCTGATACATACATTTTTTGTGAACGGAATGCCGCAATACTGACATCCACTTGTGGGGACTCAATATAGGTGGCTAAGCGGTTACTGATCAGAGTACGGATTTCAGTGACCGTTTTGCCAATCACTTTCACTTTACCAATATAGGGATAGTAGATAGTGCCATCGGAGTGTACCCAGTTACCCGAGTCCTGTGCACTACGGTATGAACCCGCAGGGATTGTCAGTTCAGGGTGATCCCAGACAGTGATGGTTAATACATCACCAGCACCCACACGGTATTCATAGTTAGTCAGCTGTTTTTCTAACTGTGGATTCGGTTTGGCAATGGTGGGTGCGGTATACATATCATCTAATAGTTTGGGTGATATTGGGTAGATATCAACCAGTTTAGTAATATCACGGTCGCCCGTGTCAACGACATTTTTCCCTGAAGTTGACATATAGGCTCCGGGGGTGATGGTGCAGCCCGTTAATGCAATTAACATAAGTACAGTAATGGAAAGACGCTTCATAAACACACTCTATCCCTATAGCAATATATGGTTAAGGCCTGAGCCAATTTATTTAAATTCGTGTTGTACTGTATTGGCGATACCCTTTTCCAGCGTGACTGGTGGTGTAAATGAGGTATTGGCAATATTGTTTGATTTAAACTGTGTTCTTGCGCAGAATTTTTTTACCCTAATACTGCTTACTGGAAATTCTTTACCTGTCACTTTGGAAAGAATATCAAAACAGTAACCACCTAATATCCCAATTGGGTAAGGAATGCGGATATTTGATTTTGGTTTATCTAATGCGCCACAAATAACCGTTGTCAGCTCATTCATGGTGAAATCAGGTTTATCAATATAATTAAAAACATGTTTCCCGGTTGTAAATGTGGTCGTAAAATGGATAAATGCTGCTACATTTTCAACATAAGCCATCGACTTTTGGTTATTCCCTGCCCCGATCATTAAGAAACGACCGGAAGCAATTTGGCGGAATAAATTATAAACATTACCACGATTATTTTCACCAAAAACAACAGTTGGGCGAATTGTGACTAAAATATTATCTACAGACTTGGCTTGCCATGCATCATAGACATACTCAGCTTCGAGCTTTGATTTACCATAGTCATTAAACGGATGGTATTCACCGTCTTCGCCAGTTTCTTTTTCAACAAAGCCATAAACAGCAACAGAAGACGTAAATACAATATGTTTAATACCAAGCTGCTCAGCCACATCACAGACATTTTTAGCACCATCAACATTCACTTCATAGTAAAGGCTAATTGGGTGCACGTTATCTTTATGTTCAGCAGATAAGTTGATAATAACATTACTGTTTTTTAATGGTTCAATAAGGGTTTCGGGTTTGGTTACATCGCCAAATTCCCATTTTTCAGGGTGAGCGGCACTTTTTTGAATATCAACAATTTTGAAGTCAATATTTTGCGATTTTAACTGATTAGAGAGACGGGTACCGATAAAGCCGGAACCTCCGATAATTGTTAGCATAGTTAATCCTAAGTTCTATTTTCTGATTATGCCTTTAATGGCATAACCAATAAAATATTTAGTTGATTTGTAAGCGCTTAATGAACCAGTAAAGCTTTACTCAACCTCACTGATTTCTACGTTCCATGGCATGAGATCCGACACATCATCTTTCGGACTTCGTTTTGGTAACTCGGTAAACAGGTGTTGGAAG
>NZ_JBKQGZ010000014.1:0-142652 GCF_050487165.1 Providencia sp. Me31A | reverse complement strand
AAGCGACACTCCAAGGAGGGGATAAATTGAGTATTCGGGCGTAAAGAGACTTTTCGTCCATGATAGTAATCCCTGATCATAAAATATGCATTATGATATTATCAGCCACCATAACAAGGGAAGTCCCGTATGTATACAGTTGTTTGGCGTCATGGCTGCATTCTACGGGTTATTTTTATGTGGGTGTAGATTGTGGTAATCTCGCGGGGCGCGAATTATACGAGCGTTAATGTAAAATACAAGCAAAGCTGTTGACTTAATGTAACTTAACTTACATTATAACCAGAGGTAATACGCATCGTATACCTAGATGTAAATTACAACTCATTGGTTTATAACGAGGTTAATATGGGTCACGCACTGCAAAAGCCTAATCGCTTAAATATACCTGCTCGTGACAAAAGTAAAATCGCAGCACCAAGAGCTGCCATGAGCGAGCAAGGAAGTCATGATAATCAAGTCAAGAATGCTTTTGACTTTGGTTTCACTCGCTATGAAAAAGCCATGGAAAAATTAGCTAAGGTATAGTGAGTGCTGAATATCACAGGGGAGTTTGTTGAAGGAATTAACTATCTGTCTATCGATGATTAATAAACATCAATAGAACATTGATAGAGTTACAAACTCCCAATGAGCCAATCAAAGTATTAAACTTTAATAACCTTAGTTCATCCCAATCAAGACCAAGCCAAGTAAAATACTATGAACAAACAGATGACATGTTTGTTCATACTGCCGTATTAATTGAAAGTCTGATACAAAACCATCCTTTTGCTAATGCCAACAAACGAACAGCAATGATGGCAGGGTACGTTTTTTTATTACTTAATGGTTATGAACTAACGGCTCCAGAGGATGAAGTGGTCGAAATGGCTCGCGGATTAACAACTAAAGAATATTCACTCGATGAGCTAGACAGTTGGCTGTGTAATTGGTCAAGAGATTTTGATTCGAGGCAACTCTGTAAAGAACGAATAGGTATTGAATACTGTTCGATGTTCAGAGTTAAATCAGACTAACCCACTCCGGTGGGTTTTTTATTGCCTGAATTCTACATCTATCCTAATATTTACGCACTTAACTTAAATATGGTGATGTATGAAAAAAGGAATTATAGCAATAACACTGATTCTGGTTAGTACATTTTCTTTTGCTTCTTCAGATAGATACACTGATTATCTAGATAGAATGGATGCGATATGTGAAAAAAGCTCAGAACCAGATGAGTGTGAGGATGAGCTAAATCAATTAATGCAGTCAGTATTGGTTTTAGATGGCGCTATGCTGGAAAAATGCTCAAAAGAGGAAGAAAGCGGTTCATTGTCTAAAGAGTGTCGAAGCTTCGCTAGTTTTTGGATGAAGCTAACTAAGTAGCCTTATGAAAGATAGGAAGACCTGCTTTGGCAGGTTTTTTGTTTGCTTGGAGTTATTTGCCCCACCATCTAGGGTAATCCTTAAACGCCTCTACAATGCTAGGGTAAAAGTCATTAACTTCTCTTCGTGCTTTAAACGTCGAAAAAATGTTATCTGAATACCTAAATTCTACATGAGACCACTCTATGTAGTTTTCATGAGAATCTATTATTAAGCTAAAGTTACCATCCAGATTTACTAGCTCTGACTTTTTGTTTTCGTTCAGCGCGTTTAGAAATGCATCTATATGATAGTAAGCTATCCATGTATTAAAGCTTATTGATTGATTGTAATCGAATCCGCTAGTTCCTATGGTTATCTTAAATTCAATTGAGCCATAGTCATCTTCAAATCCTATTGTTTCTAACGAAATACGAATTGGGCTTTCGATTTTTATGTCCATGACGGAGCCTAAATAGATTACGTTGTTATTTTTGTCTAAGTTACTTGTATATGAATTTATAGGCAATAGTGATGTAGCAGCCAGCTTTGCTTCAATTTGCACTCCCGCTAAGCTAACATTACTGAAACTAATTGATGGGATGGTGAGATGAAGCATAAAAAAACAGAGGATGTTATTAACCGGCTTGATGCCAGTGACGTGAACAAGCTTCAATCAATCCACTTATTGACCGATAAAAACATTAGTTTTAATGAGTGGGTGGAAATATCTATTATAAACAATAAGATCCCTTACCCACTATATATAATAGCTTGAATTTTCTATCTAACCCTTGTTTTTATGATGGATGTGAATCCGTTTTATGCGTTCACTGGTGTGGTGATATCATTTTTACTGCCTGTGCCAATGGTGGTTTCAATTGATGCCTACCATAACAAAATTCCGCTATGTTTTTATATAGTTATTAAGATTAAAGTGACGATGATTTCATTCAGTTTGCTAATAAATAAGCGTATTTTTAAAATTAAGTAAATAAATAGTACTTATCATTGTAGCTTTAAGCCCGTCCTTGGGCTAATTTCATTGCATTACCCAGCGATCATTGACCCAACTGGCAGGGCTGTCTTCAATATATACAACCCAATCGGCTGAAGGTAGCGATAAAGTTAACTGCGAAAGTGCTTCGAGCCAATACTCAATTGATTCCATTAATATAGCTTCGTCTTCTAAAGGCAGTTTCGTTGAGCCTTCTAAAATAAACCCATGAGACGGCTCTTCATAAAAATTTAGAATTTCAGCTTCATCTTTGTATGGAAAGGATTGATTTAACGTATTTACCAGATCGTTAAATGAGTCTTTTTCGGTGGTTGTTAATATGGAATTCCTAGTTGCTGAATAATAGATTGATACACCCATGGCTAAGGCCTCGCTGTAAGAGAGTTAGAGATAACAATTAATAATAGGGTTAGTTATAAGCAATAAAATAAGAGTTAGCTTAATTAAGTAAGATTGCTGTAGATAGCCCTTCCTTGGGCTGGGTGGTTATTGCTTACTAAGTAGATGTTCTGAGTGACACAAACAACAATGGACGAGATGGGTTTGCATTTGGTGGCCCATTAACTGATGGCGGCTTTGACCGAGGGACATCTACATCACTATCATTAATAGATTGCTGGTCGAGAGCGTCTGGTCGCCACGGTTATAGTGTAAGCAATGAGCTTTGGTATTCAGAGTGGAGCTCCTGCGGTTGCGACGGATTGCCCGTCAAACGCACACCTATTGGATACTATTTTAAAAACGCAAAAGGAGTTGTGTTATCAGGGATTGGCGCAGAGCAAACAGAAAAACTAATGAAAGTTGATTCGTTCCGTGGTCTTACAGTCAATGGAATGCAAATGTCAAATGCAGGTTCAACAACAACACTTGATTACTGCATTGAGCTCGGCAGTGGTTTTGATGCTACGTTCTCGGGTTTTGCTCCTGTAAATCAGTTTGATGATAAGTATGAATATTTAATCTATGTATCAAATGCGACAGGTAATGAAAGTGTTGTACTTTTAGATCACAGTATCAGAAGTAATAAAATCGGCTTCAAAAAAGCAACCCCAGAGGGTTATTACCGATATCCTGAAATATTCAGCTTTGCTGTAGGACGGAGTCAGGATAGAGGTTTCCAGAGAAACGGAAATGTTTTACACGCAGGTAATGGCATAACTGTAACTCCGTCATCAACCGGTATACAGGACACAATTATTAATCGCGATTTCGTTGTGAGAACGGTAGGCAAGCAAAATGTGTCAATATTCTCAACGACAGGAAATAACTTTACCGCCGTTATTGATATCACAGAAGTAACTAAAACAGGAACAAAATCGGCAGTTGCTAGACAGTTTGTTTCAAGCAAAGTCAATGGCACTATCACACTGCACGGGGCATTGGGTGAACCTCAATCTGGTTGGGCTTTTGATAATCCTCTCGGGGGTGGGGTAATTGGCGTAACTGATAACTCTCCTAATGTGGTCAGGGAATTCATAGTTTCAGTTAGATTCACATCAACAGACGGAAGTGGGATATTATTTGATTATTAATGATGTTTTTCCGTGGGGGGATGAATGAACGGAGTATAGCATGGAGGGGAAATCACTGTGACGAACTGTGCCGAAATTGTGACACAAAAATGATAGGTTTTTGGGGTTGCTTTTTAGGTTGCGTACATAATAGTGTACTTTGACTGACAGTTAAGTTAATTAAATGTCAATAGATTCAATGTGTTGATTGTTTTATTAACCATATCCATTTCTAAGGGGACTTTGATGAGCGATGTTAGCGACAAGTATTTTACTGTCCAGCCCTAGTTGAATCAAGTTGATACGCGCAATTAATTCAATTTATTACCTATAATCAGTTTTTTAGTACGATTTTTATACATAATTTTAGTGATTATAGACATCGGTGTAATAAAATTTATCTTGAATGTAATGGTTAACAGGCGAATATTTTCCCCTTAATAGTTTAAATGTGTATTCAATGAAGCCTCAACTGTAGTAATGGCATCCTTTTTAAAATTATGAATATAAGAGCGAAAAATATTCAAGTCAGCTTGAAATCCGCATTACGCATTAAATAAAAACAATTTTTCAAATGGTTATGTTTCTTTGGATTGAATAAAATTTAGAATTAAATAGTTACGATGTAATTTTGCGTCGATTAATCATTATTCATATAATAAGGATATGGAATAATTGATGTATGATTGTAAGTAAGTCCGTTAAATCACTCAAAAGGGTTAACTAAAATCCTTTTTTAGACTTAATATACTCATATTCATAATTAAAGTGGAAAGTACCGTAGCAGGACGGTGCAGGGAATGGAGAGGTTTTATGAAGTTTCGCATGATGGGCGTTTTTCTGGCTGGAGTGTTAATTGCTGGGTGTGCAAGCAACATTGATCCAGAAACCCATGAACGTTCAGACCCATTAGAGGGTTTTAACCGAGCAATGTTTAATTTCAACTATAACGTCTTAGATCCTTATGTCTTAAGGCCTGTGGCGGTTGCTTGGAATGATTATGTCCCGATGCCAGCTCGTAATGGTTTGACAAACTTTTTTGTTAACCTTGAAGAACCTGCAAGTATGCTAAACAGCTTCCTGCGAGGGGAAGTTACTCAAGGATTCAAGCATTTTAACCGCTTTTTCCTTAATACCGTCTTTGGTATGGGGGGCTTGATTGATGTTGCATCAATGGCCAATCCTCAGTTAGTTAAAGAAGAACCAAAACGCTTTGGTAATACCTTGGGATATTATGATGTGGGTTATGGCCCTTATGTCGTTCTACCGGGGTATGGTAGTGCAACGCCAAGGGAGCAAGGAGGGGACTTAGTTGATGATTTATATCCAATGCTAAGCTACCTCACATTCTGGATGTCAGCAGGTAAATGGGCACTGGAAGGAATTGAAACCCGAGCAAGGTTATTAGATTCAGATGGATTACTGAAGAACTCTTCAGACCCATACTTAATGATGAGAGAAGCGTATTTCCAGCGTAATGATTTCTTATCGAGTGGTGGAGCCTTACAGGCAACAGAAAACCCAAATGCTGCAGTGATTGAAGACCAACTTGATTCTATAGATTAATAGGTTAAGTCGTTCTGGAAGATTTATCACTCTCTTGTATTGGAATGATACTAGAGAGTGATAAATAGAAAGCTAATCATTATCTCTTTTTCCTCGTTGAGAGAGAGCGTCAATCAGGGCGATTATCCCTAATACGCCAATAAAGCTAACCGTAAATACTGTACCCATAAAGCCTCCTACGTTTTTGTCATTGTTGCCTCTTTTGTATTTTCTCGGCTACCTACAGTCAACCTTAAGATATAGCGCGATTAATACTGTTTGATGAAAGATCACGTATTTTTGTATCTTGCTAGTATAAAATACGCATTTAATGCATGCTTGCAAATAAGATAATTCAGAGAATAAATCGCAATTTTATGAAAAATAAAGGGATTTATCCGAAAAAACTGGGAACCAGATAGCTTGAATCAATGAAGAAATAGATAGGTTTAATCAATGTAATTAACATTTAATTTACATATGATTATGAAAGAGATCAAGAAAAATGTGTAATAAGGTAATATTTATTATTGCAATGAACATCAGGGAGATATTTCCCCCTGATGTTAGATAATTTTAATCAATTAGAATGTATAGTTAAAGTTTACGCCATATAACCATGCTGAACCTTCAGATTTGAAGTTATAGATCGGGGAGCGAGGTTGGCCTTCGAGCAGTTTTTCACTGATATTGACTTTCTTTCCATACATGTAAGCAATACCCACATCAACCGAGGCATTTTCATTGAATGCATAAGTTGTTCCAGCACTTAGCCAGTAACGGTCTTGGTCTGGGATGGAAATTGAACGGTATTCTGAACGAACAGGTGTTTGGTCATAAGCAATACCTGTGCGGAATGTCCAATTGTCATCATAGGAGTAGGTCGTACCTAATGCTAAACGCCACGCATCCTTGAAATGTTCTGGTTTATGAAATAATTCTTTATCATCACTTTTTTGGTAGGCAGTTAATTCTTTAAATTCACTCCAGCCTGTATAAGCCACACTATAGTGTAGAGCCCATTTAGGTGCGACTTTGTGGTAACCTGAGAATTCCCAAATATCAGGTAAATTAAGGTCTAATTTACCTTTAACTTTTTCGCCACCAGTACCGTATAAGCCAGGTATTCCTTTAGGAATATCATTTGAAAATTTACCCTCTTCAAATTTAACTTTAACTTTAGAACGGTAGCTTAAGCTTAAGCGGTTATCATCATTAATTTCATATAAGATACCCGCGTTCCAGCCATAACCCCAATCATCACCTGTCAGTTTTGCCATCGTTGTACTGCTAGGAAAGGCGGGTAATTGCCCATCACTAATAATAGGGGCTAAAGAGCCTAAGTCGCCAGCATGACGGGTGATTTCTGCATCAGCATAAACTGCATTAACACCTAGACCGAAACTGAAATTGTTATTAACGCGATATGCACCACTTAAATTTAAGTTAACAGTTTTTAGATCTGTTTTACCACCGATAGGCCCAGCCGCATAATTTTTATTAAAATCAGTCGCTAAACCAAAGTTGGTTGTCATTGATGAGCCGACAGCCCACTTATCATTAATTGGGAAAATAAAATGTGCATTAGGAACAACTGCATTCGGTGCAATATTATTTGCTGTGGTATTACTGCCCAATGGCGAACCGCCTTTGCCTTTAATATCAACACTTGGGTCAATATAAACGGCGCCAATAGATAGAGAAGGGCGATCAAACAACATCATGGCTGCAGGGTTTCGGCTTCCCTCACTTGCGTTGTCGCCCATCGCACCCGCCCCCGAAAATGCGCGCCCTAATGCGGATGTTGAATATTCATTTAGCAAGAAACCAGCTGCGCCTGCGTTGGATGATACAACTGCCACTGCTATTGCTAAAGCTTTCCGAGAAAACAGGTTTTTCTGGCTCATGACCAAAACCCTCTTATGTTTTATTTTGAATAAAGCGACTTCTATCGCAAGAAGCGCAGAATTGTAGGGTCCCTTGTCTCTATGACAAATCAGACCAGTTACTAGAGTATAGGTCTGACCACCTGCTGTGTTGCAAGTCTGTTTTGTATATATTGTGGTTTTGTTTTCAAAAATGCGACATATTTAACAAAATGGTAACATAAAATAACTAATTAGGAGCAATAAGTAAGCAGATACGGGGTAAGATCAAACTTATGTTTAATTATTAGCGATATATTTTGATACACACTAGTTTTTACTACTTTTTCAGCGTTATGATAACGACTTAACAGTTTGTTAATTTGGAGAGTAAAATGACTGATGCGATTAACCGTTGTAGTGCGGATGAGACAGCTGCTTGCTGTTGTGTAGATGTGGGAACAGTGCTGGATAATAAAGACTGTACTGCGTCGTATCAGCATGTTTTCGCCACACAAGGCGAAGCAGAATCCATGTTGAAAACACTCACAGACAAAGCAAAATCTGTTGAGTCAGAACCTTGTGCAATCACCCATACTATCAAAGCAGTAGAGGGTGGTATTGAGCTTAGTGCTGAATTTAATTTTAGCTGTGAAGCTGAAAGTTTGATTTTTCAATTAGGTTTGCGTTAATCAAGCGTTTAAATTGATTTTAATGTCCCTTTTATCACTAAGAATTCGCCGGATAGGTAAATTTAAAGTGATAAAAGGTTTTGTGTTCTCTATGCTTTTTCTTTAATTCCTTCCTTCTTTGTTTTCTTTCAAGTTGCGTACCTGCTCGCATTTTTTATTAATTCCCATTGATAATTGTGAAAGTTATGTTAACAATTATTACAGGTCAGACCTCTTTGGGTCGACAGTGAAGGTTTTAATTTTCATTTTGCTTTTAGCAGGAGCGACCATGAATCAATATTCCCACTATGGTGAAAATATTTACGCAACAAAAGAAAGGATCGCCATTGTTAGTGGTTTACGCTTACCATTTGCAAAACAATCTACAGCATATCAAGGTATTGCCGCGATTGATTTAGGCAAAGCGGTGGTTGCAGAGTTATTAGCACGCAGTGATTTAGATAAAAATCTCATTGAGCAATTGGTGTTTGGTCAAGTGGTACAAATGCCCGAAGCGCCTAATATAGCAAGGGAAATTGTACTTGGTACAGGGATGAACGTTTCCACTGATGCATATAGTGTCTCCCGTGCATGTGCAACTAGCTTTCAGGCGATAGTGAATGTTGCACAAAGTATGATGGTTGGGGATATTTCTATTGGGATTGCAGGGGGAGCTGATTCATCTTCAGTACTACCGATTGGTGTATCGAAAAGTTTAGCGGCGACGTTGCTGGCATTGAGTAAAGCAAAATCCATTGGGCAAAAATTATCACTAGTTGCAAAATTGCGTTTAAAGGACTTGATGCCTGTTGCCCCTGGTGTGGCGGAGTACTCTACAGGCTTACGCATGGGGGATACAGCGGAGCAAATGGCAAAAAGCTATCATATTAGCCGAGAGCAACAAGATGAACTGGCTCATCGTTCCCATTTATTAGCTGCAAAAGCGTGGGAAAATGGTTATTTAGCCGATGAAGTGATGACGGCTTATATGCCTCCTTTTAAACAGCCTTATTCCCAAGATAATAATGTACGAGCTAACTCAATTTTATCATCGTATGCAAAATTAAAACCTGCATTTGACCGTAAGCACGGTAGTGTTACAGCCGCGAATAGCACGCCTTTAACTGACGGTGCAGCAGCTGTCTTAATGATGACAGAATCACGAGCAAAATCACTGGGTTATATTCCGCTGGGTTATATTCGAAGCTATGCTTTTTCGGCAATAGATGTGTGGGAGGACATGTTGCTTGGCCCTTCTTATGCAACACCAGTTGCATTAAAGCGAGCAGGGCTTACTTTGCAAGATTTGTCACTGATTGATATGCATGAGGCTTTTGCTGCACAAACCCTTGCCAATTTACAAATGTTTGGTAGCCGTAAATTTGCTCAAGAAAAATTAGGGATAAGTGATGCAATTGGCGAAGTGGACATGGACAAATTTAATGTGTTAGGGGGCTCTATTGCTTATGGTCATCCATTTGCCGCTACAGGGGCTCGAATGGTCACCCAAACATTAAATGAATTACGTAGGCGTGGTGGTGGTTTCGGCTTAACAACAGCTTGTGCTGCTGGTGGTTTAGGTGCAGCAATGATCTTAGAGGTGGAGTAATGACACAAAATTCTGCTACTGAATTGACAATAGATAAGACTCAGCAAGCTTTTCGATTGGAAATTTATGATGAAAATGTGGGAGTGATTTTCATTGATGTGCCTAATGAAAAGGTCAACACGCTAAAAGCGGAGTTTGCGCAGCAGTTTCTCGCCATCTTGCAAAAGGCGCAATCCACGTCAGGCCTAAAGGGCTTAGTCATCACCTCGGGTAAAAAAGATAATTTTATCGCAGGGGCTGATATTAGCATGATTGCTCACTGCGAAACGAAAGAGCAAGCTTGCGAGTTATCGAAAGAAGGTCATATCTTATTCGATAAAATTGATAATTATCCATTACCCATCGTTGCAGCGATCCACGGGGCGTGTTTAGGGGGAGGCTTAGAGCTCGCGTTAGCATGCCATGCAAGGGTGTGTTCAAATGATGATAAAACCAAGTTAGGGTTGCCAGAAGTTCAGCTTGGACTACTTCCCGGCTCAGGGGGAACTCAACGTTTACCGCGGCTTATTGGAATACCTCATGCGCTGGATCTCATGCTTACCGGTAGGCAGTTGAAAGCAAAACAAGCGCTTAAACTAGGTTTAGTGGATGATGTTGTGCCTGAATCTATTTTACTTGATGTTGCAGTAAAAATGGTTAAAAAAGGCGGCGTGCAGCGCCCTGCTATCCCTTGGCAGCAGCGGTTATTAAGCAGTAAATTATTACGCAACAAGGTCTTTCAAAGTGCGAAACAAAAAGCATTGAGTAAGACTAAAGGACATTATCCGGCACCTGAAAAAATTATTCATGTGGTAAGAACTGGGGTGAATAAAGGGTTACACGCTGGATATGCAGAAGAAGCTAAAGCTTTTGGCGAGCTGGTGATGACGCCTGAATCTGAGGCACTGCGTAACCTATTTTTTGCGGTTACAGCGCTTAAAAATGAAATCAGCGAACAATATACGCCCCAGCCAATTAATCAAGTCGGGGTTCTCGGTGGTGGGTTAATGGGCGGGGGAATTGCTTATATAACTGCTTTTAAAGGAAAAATCCCTGTTCGAATTAAAGATATTTCTGAAAAAGGAGTGGCTCAAGCCTTACGTTACAGTTGGGATTTGTTAACACAAAGAGTGACTAAACGGCGTTTACCTGCACGGGAGCGTACTGCCGTTATGGCAAGGCTCTCAGGTACTCTGAGTTTTCAAGGACTTGAGAAAGCTGACATTATTGTTGAGGCTGTATTTGAAGACTTAGCATTGAAACGAAAAATGGTTGCAGATGTGGAAAAAATGACATTAAAGAGACCTATTTTTGCTTCAAATACTTCGTCATTACCTATTCATCAAATTGCTGCGAATGCTGCTCATCCAGAAAAAGTAATTGGTTTACACTATTTTAGTCCTGTCGATAAAATGCCATTGGTCGAGGTTATCCCTCATAAAGATACGGATGAAGAGACGATTGCAACTGTAGTCGCTTTTGCTAAGCGGCAAGGTAAGACTGCAATTGTGGTTGGTGATGACGCTGGCTTTTATGTTAATCGAATTTTAGCTCCATTTTTATGCGAAGCTGCTCAATGTTTAATGGAAGGTGAGCCGATAGAGCATATTGACCGTGCATTAGTGGAGTTTGGTTTTCCTGTTGGCCCATTCAATCTGCTTGATGAGGTTGGTATTGATATTGGGACAAAAATCTTACCAATCCTCGTTGAACGCTTTGGTGAACGCTTTAAAGCCCCTGATTTGTTGGATAAGGTCGTTAAAGATGAACGTAAAGGTAAGAAAAATGGTAAAGGCTTTTATCAGTATGGGCATGCATCAAGCAAGTTTTTATTTTGGACAAAAACGAATAAACGGCAGGTAGATAAATCTATCTATTCCCTCATTGGTGTCACGCCTAATAGCAGGCAGACAAAAGCCGAAGTGGCGCAACGTTGTGTCATGATGATGTTAAATGAGGCAGCTCGCTGTCTTGATGAAAAGATCATAAAAAATGCCCGAGATGGAGATGTGGGGGCCGTATTTGGTATCGGTTTTCCTCCGTTCTTTGGAGGGCCATTTAGGTATATGGATAGTCTAGGGATTGCAAAAACAGTAGAGACTTTGCAGAGCTTGGCTATACAGCATGGCGACAAATTTCTACCTTGTGAATTGTTGTGTGAAATGGCTAACAACCATCGGACATTTTTCCCAACAAACTCATAAATGATGTGTTTTATTCTAAGCATGGCTTCACAATACTCAATATGTAAAGGCCTGATGCGGATAGGCACTATTTGGTCATCAGGCTTTTTACTTTGGGTAATCAAAATATAACCATATAAAAGATAATTATCAATTTATTGATTTAACGACAAAAAATAGTGTAAAAGCATATTCTTTTAATAAAAAATAAACAAAAATCTACTCAAATCATTTTCTTTATGGTTCATTTCATGCAGAATCACATTTCACCCCAACTGATGGTTACTTTTACAACAATTATCTTAACAAAAGAATAGCCACTTTACTTAATCTGGCTACTCAGATGGTGGATTATGCAAGTTTATATTATGCGTCATGGCGATGCAGCGATACAGGCGGCAAGTGATGCCGTACGTCCATTAACTCAAAAGGGAAAAGATGATTCGGTATTAATGGCTCAATGGTTGAACAAACAAGGTGTTAAAATTGATGCTGTCCTTGTTAGCCCTTATTTAAGAGCACAACAAACGCAGAAAATTGTTAGTCAATATATCGAAACGCCAGAGACATTTGAAGTTTTAGACCAGTTAACACCTAGTGGAAATGCGGCATTTATTGCAGATCATATCCGTGATCTTGCCATGCTTGGCACGAAAGCTGTTCTTGTTGTATCCCATTTGCCGCTGGTGGGGTATTTAGTATCAGAGCTTTGTCCCCACAAAGAGCCCCCTATGTTTACCACATCAACAATAGCGTGTATTGATATTGATGTTGCTTTGCAAAAAGCGCATGTTGAATGGATGCTAAGTCCATCACAATTGCTGTTTACAAAATAAATCGGTTAAATATCAGAGCGCTTAACGGCGAGCGCTCTCTACTGTTTCAATTAATAATAAAAGAGATGCATTACCACCCCATTCTTTAGGGGCTTGATGAAAAGCAATGATGTCAGGATGCTGAGCTAACCATAATGGGGTTTGCTGTTTTAACACATGTTTTCCATGACCATGCATAATACAAGCACAGTAAACATTTTCTCGTTTGCATGCAGCAATCAAAGCACCAATCTCTTGTTTGGCCTCCATTTGGGTTAAACCATGTAAATCCAGAAACAATTCAGGAACGTAGTCACCACGGCGTAATTTTTTTAACTCATACGGGTTAGCATCAGGCCTTAAATAACGTGTTGGGCCTTCATTTTCAAGTTGGGGTTGAAATTCATCTGAAAAATAAAAGGAGGCATCAACTTGTTCTTGCATGACTTTTTTATTAGACGGTTGTGTTACTTTTGTACGAATGGGGGGATGCAGAACTTGATCCTGACGAATTTTTTTTGTGCCGTTAATGGCTTCATTAAATAGATGAATATCTTCATCTTTAAGCCCAAATTTATTTTTCATAGCTTTAATTTTAATAATGTCATTATGTGATTAATGGTTTTGGCTGTTAGTGTACCTCATTTTCTCGGATAATGGAGACAATTGCATAATAGATTATTCGTGTTCAGTAACAAATTTATAACCTTTTATCGAGTAAGCATTGACAAAAGGGGTCATGCTAGTCTAATTGTATATACATATATATACGTTTAATTGCTAAATGAGTGACATTGACTTCGATAATGATAGGAACAACGATGACATTTAAAACTCTCCCTCAAGATATAGTTTGGCGAAATGGTCGTATTGCAACAATGAACACTGATTTATCAATACCTTATGGATTGATCGAAAACCATGACTTAGTTGTTCGAGGCAATCAGATTGTTGCTATCGTACCTACCAGTGAAATTGAAATAGATGGTAATCAAGTTATCGATGTAGAAGGTAGATTAATTACACCTGGTTTAATTGATTGCCATACACATTTGGTTTTTGGCGGTGATCGTGCTTCTGAGTGGGAACAACGTATGAATGGTGTTTCCTATGAAACGATCAGTGCTCAAGGTGGGGGGATCAATTCAACTGTACGTGAAACGCGGAAAATGAGTGAAAGCGCGTTATTTCAACGAGCTAAACCACGACTAGAGGCGTTGATCAACGAAGGTGTCACCACCATTGAGATGAAGTCAGGTTATGGTCTTGATTATGAAAATGAGGAGAAGCAATTAAAAGTTGCAAAACGGTTATCTGTGGCCTATCCCATTACCGTGAGTTCAACGCTCCTATCTGCACACACGGTTCCTCCTGAATATAAAGGCAAAGCCGATGAGTACATCGATTTGATCTGCCAGAAAATAATGCCTGAGTTATGGACGAAAGGGCTTTTTGATGCGGTAGATGTATTTTGTGAAAGCGTTGGTTTTTCTCTCAAACAAAGTGAAAAACTATTTTCAGCAGCTCAAAGACTTGGTATACCGGTGAAAGGCCATGTTGAACAGTTATCTAACTTAGGTGGGAGCGAGTTAGTTGCCCGCTATAAAGGGCTGTCAGTTGACCATATAGAATATCTTGATCTTGAAGGTATTAAGGCGCTTAAGGCCAGTGGAACCGTTGCGGTATTGCTGCCGGGGGCATTTTATTTTCTAAGAGAAACTAAGCTACCCCCCATTGAATTACTACGTGAGCATCAAGTTCCTATGGCAATTTCAACGGATTTCAATCCGGGGACAAGCCCATTTGCATCATTACGTATGATTATGAATATGGCCGCAGTATTGTTTAAATTAACACCTGAAGAGGTTTGGGCTGGTGTAACCTGCCACGCAGCCAAGGCTTTAGGGCGTGGAGATAGCCACGGGCAATTAAAACCAAACTATGTTGCAGATTTTGTTGTCTGGGATGCGAAAGAGCCTGTCGAAATGGTGTATGAGCAGGGTAGTAACCCAATGTATATGCGGGTCCATGAAGGTATAATTACTCATACTAACTAATGATGTTGGTAACTATTAGTATAAAAAGATATTTAAATTGTACTAATAACAGTCATAATTAATTAATAAAGTTCTGGTTACTGTTTATAATGAGTACCTCAATATATATGGTAACCCCGAATATTTTTTATTTTTTTCATTCGCGACTGTCAGGATAAAAATTATCCGATAGCACTAAGGTAGTGTTGTATGTTGGCTTGAAAATAACAGACGGACACTTAAGATTTTAATGACTAAATTGGAAACCACTGTGACAGCCGATCGAAAAGAAAAGCAAGGAACACCTGTTCCGTTATATTTACAAGTTAAGCAATCAATCATTGAAAAAATTCATACTGCGCAATGGCAGGCAAATGACCGTATTCCATCAGAGGCTGAGTTAGTATCGCAATTTAACTGTAGCCGAATGACGGCAAATAGGGCATTGCGAGAGCTTACTGCCGAAGGATTATTAGTACGCTTACAGGGCGTAGGAACCTTTGTTGCAGAACCTAAAGGGCAATCTGCGCTATTTGAAATTCACAGTATTGAAGCTGAAATATTGGCCAGAAATCACAAATATAGTTGCCGGATAATTAAACTTGAAGAAATACAAGCATCGCAAGCGTTAGCAGGGGAGTTAAATATAGCCCCTGATTCTCCAGTGTTTCATTCAATTATTGTGCATTTAGAAAATGATGTTCCTGTACAAATTGAAGATAGGTATGTAAACGCGTTAGCAGCGCCTGATTATTTACAGCAGAATTTTTTATTAATTACACCTCATGATTATTTATCGCAAGTGGCTCCATTAACACAAGGGGAGCATATTGTAGAAGCGGTAGAGGCGGACGAGCGTTCAGCAAGATTATTGAATATCAATGTTGGAACATCGTGTTTACTCATAACTCGGCGGACATGGTCGCAATCTTTCATTGTCACGAGTACAAAATTATTATTTCCCGGTCATCGTTATAAGCTAAAAGGTCGTTTTTCATCTTAAATCTCAATTTAAGATAGGTGGAACGTTATTCATAATAATTTTCCGCTATCTGGATTTCCCCTCTTTAAACCCTCCCTTGATATTTGTGAATTTGTTGTAAAATAAATGTGATCTGGTAAGCAGATTTAGAAGAAAAAATCGACATATAAAAATACGCATAAATTCATAGTGTTTTGTTTTTTATGACTAATTTTGTTTCTCATATAAGATAAATTTAATTTTTATGTTAAAAGATTAATTGATTGTACATGTATATACAACTATATCTATAGACAACAAGATAAATGCCTATCTGGTGATGCTATAAAAAGAGGATATACAAGTGACAGCACTTAATAATAAATATAGAAATGTCGAAATTAGGGCTCCGCGTGGTAGTACATTGAATGCAAAAAGTTGGCTGACAGAAGCGCCATTACGCATGTTAATGAATAACCTTGATCCTGATGTTGCAGAAAACCCTCATGAATTAGTGGTATATGGCGGTATTGGCCGAGCAGCACGCAATTGGCAATGTTACGACCAAATCGTTGAGTCCTTAAAGCAGCTCGAAAATGATGAAACGTTACTCGTGCAATCAGGTAAACCCGTCGGTATTTTTAAAACCCATGCCAACGCGCCACGTGTATTAATCGCCAATTCAAATCTTGTCCCACACTGGGCTAATTGGGAGCATTTCAATGAGTTGGATGCTAAAGGCTTAGCCATGTATGGCCAAATGACAGCAGGAAGTTGGATTTACATCGGTAGCCAAGGCATTGTCCAGGGTACCTATGAAACTTTCGTTGAAGCCGCTCGTCAGCATTTTAACGGTGATTTAACTGGGCGCTGGGTATTAACGGCTGGTTTAGGGGGAATGGGGGGAGCTCAGCCCCTCGCTGCGACGCTGGCTGGTGCGTGTTCATTGAATATTGAATGTCAACAAAGTCGTATCGATTTTCGCTTAAGAACCCATTACGTTGACGAACAAGCCGCAGATTTAGATGATGCGTTAGCTCGTATCAAAAAATATACAGCTGAAGGTAAAGCTATCTCCATTGCGCTTTGCGCCAATGCGGCAGAGGTACTACCTGAATTAGTTAAGCGTGGTGTGAAACCTGACATGGTGACCGACCAAACCAGTGCTCATGACCCATTAAATGGCTACTTACCCATAGGGATGAGTTGGGAGGAATACCGCGAGCGCAGTGTCAAAGATCCTCAAGGAACTTCATTAGCCGCCAAGCAATCAATGGCAGAGCATGTAAAAGCCATGTTGGCGTTTAAGAAGCAAGGGATACCAACCTTTGATTATGGTAACAATATTCGTCAAATGGCACTGGAAATGGGGGTAGAAAATGCCTTTGATTTCCCAGGATTTGTCCCCGCTTATATTCGTCCATTGTTTTGCCGTGGGGTAGGGCCATTCCGCTGGGTCGCGTTATCAGGTGACCCAGAGGATATATATAAAACAGACGCTAAAGTTAAGCAGTTACTACCGGATGATAAACACCTACACCGCTGGCTGGACATGGCGCGTGAACGTATTAGCTTTCAAGGGCTTCCTGCACGTATTTGTTGGGTCGGTCTTGGGGATCGTGCCAAATTAGGCTTAGCGTTCAATGAAATGGTGCGAAGTGGTGAAGTTTCCGCGCCGATTGTTATTGGACGTGACCATTTGGACTCCGGCTCAGTGGCGAGTCCAAACCGCGAAACTGAGTCGATGAAAGACGGCTCCGACGCCGTTTCTGACTGGCCGTTACTCAATGCTTTATTAAATACAGCGAGTGGAGCGACATGGGTGTCTTTACATCACGGTGGTGGTGTCGGTATGGGCTTCTCGCAGCATTCAGGGGTTGTCATTGTTTGTGATGGTACCGATGAAGCGGCAGAGCGTATTGCTCGCGTCCTGCACAATGACCCTGCGACAGGGGTGATGCGCCACGCAGATGCGGGGTATGACATCGCGATTGCTTGCGCACAAGAAAAAAATCTTAATTTACCAATGATTAAAACACGTTAAGGAGTGCCATTAATGACTAAATTAACTATTCATCCAGGAAAAATGACACTCGAAGAATTACGCGTTGTCTTTCAGCAAGCCGTCACGGTTTCTTTAGATAAAAAAGCCCATGCAGCGATTGAAAAAAGTGTCGCAACGGTAAATAAAATTATTGCCGAAGATAGAACGGCTTACGGTATTAATACCGGCTTTGGCCTATTAGCCAATACCCGTATTGCGACCAAAGACTTGCAATCATTGCAACGTTCTATCGTGATGTCCCATGCTGCGGGTGTCGGTGAACCTTTAGACGATGAACTTGTACGTTTAATTATGGTGCTAAAAATTAATAGCTTAGCGCGTGGTTTCTCTGGTATTCGCCTTGAAGTCATTAACGCCTTAATCGCTTTAGTTAATGCGCAAATTTACCCATTCATTCCAGCAAAAGGTTCAGTTGGCGCATCGGGGGATTTAGCTCCACTGGCACACATGAGTTTGATTTTATTGGGTGAGGGTAAAGCGCGTTTTGAAGGCAAATGGATTTCTGCGAAAAAAGCCCTTGAGAAAGCAGGGTTAACTCCGCTTAAACTAGAGGCAAAAGAAGGTTTAGCGTTATTAAATGGCACGCAAACTTCCACCGCCTTTGCGTTGAAAGGGTTATTTGAAGCTGAAAAACTACTGCTATCAGGCATTGTTTGTGGTGCTCTTAGTGTGGAGGCAACGCTTGGTTCACGCAAACCGTTTGATGCGCGTGTACAGGAAGTGCGTGGGCAAAAAGGGCAAATTGATGTTGCTGCTTTATTCCGTGAAGTGTTGTCACCAAGTAGTGAGTTAGCGAAATCCCATGAGAATTGCGTTAAGGTGCAAGACCCTTATTCACTGCGTTGCCAGCCTCAAGTGATGGGAGCCTGCCTCACGCAAATTCGCCAAGCGGCTGAGGTGATTTTAATTGAATCAAACGCCGTGTCAGATAACCCTCTCGTGTTTACTGACAATGGCGATATTATATCGGGGGGGAACTTCCATGCAGAACCAGTTGCGATGGCGGCAGACAATATTGCATTAGCGCTTGCCGAAATTGGTGCGCTTGCAGAGCGCCGTATTGCGCTGTTAATGGATACGCACATGTCCCAACTTCCCCCATTCCTCGTGAATAATGGCGGCGTAAACTCTGGCTTCATGATTGCTCAAGTGACCGCCGCTGCATTAGCCAGCGAAAACAAAGCGTTAGCACATCCATCCAGCGTAGACAGCCTGCCCACGTCGGCTAACCAAGAAGACCATGTGTCGATGGCGCCAGCTGCGGGACGTCGTTTATGGGAAATGGCAAAAAATGTGACGGGTATATTAGCTATCGAATGGTTATCTGCCTGTCAGGGCATCGATTTTCGCGAAGGATTAAAAACCAGTGAAACGCTTGAGAAAGCACGGAAAATACTGCGCGATCAAGTGGCTTACTATGATAAAGACCGTTATTTTGCCCCTGATATTGAAGCGGCAATTAACTTAATCAACCAACATAAACTCTCATCACTCTTTACAAAAGAGATTGTTTTTCCTAACTAACATATCAAGCAAATAAAAGGTGACTGGCAATGTATCGGTCACCTGAAGTATTTATCTGCACGACTAATAAAATAATACGAAGGATAAATCATGCAAAGCACATCACATCTTGCGCGTGGGCTTTCTGCGCGCCATATCCGATTTATGGCTTTAGGTTCAGCGATTGGTACAGGTTTGTTTTATGGATCAGCAAAAGCGATAGAAACGGCAGGTCCTGCGGTTTTACTTGCTTATATTATCGGCGGAGCGGCTGTTTTTATGGTCATGCGGGCATTGGGCGAAATGGCCGTACATCGTCCACTTGCAGGGTCATTTTCACAATATGCAAGCCATTACTTAGGAGCACGAGCAGGTTTTTTTGCAGGTTGGACCTATGTGTTTGAAATGGTGATTGTTTGCCTTGCAGACGTCACCGCATTTGGCGTGTATATGAAGCTTTGGTTCCCTGAGGTTGCCCAATGGATATGGGTACTGAGCATTATTTTCTTTATTGGGGCTATTAACCTATGCCATGTGAAAACTTTTGGTGAAATGGAGTTTTGGTTATCAATTATTAAAGTTGTTGCCATCATCGCCATGATTGTAGGTGGTGCCGCAATCATGATGTTCGGCTTTGGTCAAGCTGCGGATCATGCGGTTGGGGTTTCTAACTTATTTATCCATGATGGGTTTATGCCAAATGGTATTGGTGGGCTGATAGCCTCTTTTGCTGTGGTCATGTTCGCCTTTGGTGGCATTGAGGTCATTGGTATTACCGCAAGTGAGGCCAAAAACCCAGAAGTTACCATACCTAGAGCCATTAATGCGGTTCCTATTCGAATTTTACTTTTTTATGTCCTGACGTTGTTTGTCTTGATGTGTATATACCCGTGGAACCAAATTGGTCAGCAAGGTAGCCCTTTTGTACAAATTTTTGACAGCTTAGGAATACAATCAGCAGCTAATATCTTGAACATTGTGGTGATCACCGCAGCAATTTCGGCCATTAACAGTGATATTTTTGGCGCAGGACGCATGATGTATGGTATGGCTCATGAAGGACAAGCACCGAAAGCGTTCACTAAATTGACTAAAAATGGGGTGCCGTGGATGACGGTACTTGTAATGGTGTTGGTATTATTGGTGGGGGTGGTACTCAATTACGTTATCCCTGAAGATGTATTTATTATCATCGCCTCTATCGCTACTTTTGCGACGATTTGGGTATGGTTGATGATCTTATTGGCTCAGTTTGCGATGCGCAAGAAAATGTCGCCAGAGGAAATCAGTAAACTGAAATTCCCTGTGCCTATGTGGCCTGTCGCGCCTATCTTAGCCATTGCTTTTATGGTGTTTATTTTTGGTGTGCTTGGTTATTTTGAAAGTACCAGAATTGCACTGTATGTCGGCATTGCTTGGTTGGCGCTATTGGCAATTGCTTATGCGGTATGGGTTAAAAAGCCAGCAAAGGAAAACGAAGGGTTTGTTCAGAATGAAGGTTAATTTCTCCATTCTTCTTTGATTATTTTGGTGTCTTCATTTATGCCCTTTAGCTGTTTAAAGGGCATTTTTACATCAAATGCGAATCAAAAGGTACGGCTTGGGCACTTTGTTGGTTATTTTATTGCATTAATCTGCTGATTTGTCTCTCACTTCGTGGCAAACTTTAGCCATTCAATATTCCCTTTCAAAATACAGGCTGGAGAACCCCTTCTTGGAAAAGATCTTCGTTGATGAAGCTGTTGCAGAACTTCATACCATTCAGGATATTTTACGTTGGACGATGAGTCGTTTTAATGCTGCCAATGTGTATTATGGCCACGGTACCGATAACCCGTGGGATGAGGCGCTGCAATTAGTGTTGCCAACACTGTATTTGCCTCTAGATCTCCCCGATGAGCTATTAACATCTCGCCTGACCCCGACAGAACGCCACCGCATCATTGAACGCGTTTTACGTCGCATTAATGAGCGTATTCCTGTTGCTTATCTGACGAACCGTTCTTGGTTTTGTGGTCATGAATTTTATGTGGATGAGCGAGTGTTGATCCCTCGTTCACCAATTGGTGAATTAATTAATAACCATTTCGTTGGGTTATTAGCGGATGAGCCGCAAACTATCTTAGATTTATGTACCGGAAGCGGTTGTATTGCGATTGCTTGTGCGTACGAATTCCCTGACGCGGAAGTGGATGCGGTCGACATTTCGGCAGATGTGCTCGCGGTAGCTGAACAAAATATAGCTAATCATGGTTTAGAGCATCGTGTGGTCCCCATCCGTTCTGATTTATTTAGGGACATGCCAGCGGTGAAATACGATTTAATTGTCACTAATCCTCCGTATGTGGATGCGGAAGATATGGACGATTTACCAGAAGAATTCCGTGTCGAGCCTGAATTAGCATTGGCTGCGGGGAGTGATGGTTTAAAACTCGTTCGCCGTATTTTAGCTAATGCCCCACAATTTTTAACAGATGAAGGGATATTGGTGTGCGAAGTGGGTAATAGCATGGTGCACTTAATTGAACAATATCCTGAAATTCCATTCATTTGGCTGGATTTTGAATATGGCGGTGATGGTGTGTTTATGTTAACCCGTGAGCAATTAGTTGAACATCATGCGCATTTTGAGCTTTATATCGATTAATCAAAGGTTGCGTGATTTCGCATAATCATGTAATCAATAATAATTAGATAACGATTAACCGCACAACAATGAACAGCATACGTTTTGGTCACACAAGTACGGTTTAGAATAGGAAACGCCAATGGCAGGAAATTCAATTGGGCAACTGTTCCGTGTCACCACATTTGGTGAGTCACATGGGGTTGCATTAGGTTGCATTATCGATGGGGTTCCCCCAGGGTTAGCACTAACAGAAGCTGATTTACAAAAAGATTTAGACCGGCGCCGTCCGGGGACATCACGTTACACCACAGCACGTCGTGAACCTGATCAAGTTAAAATCTTATCTGGTGTGTTTAATGGTGTGACAACGGGTACCAGTATTGGGTTATTAATCGAAAATACCGATCAGCGCTCACAGGATTACGGTGCAATTAAAGATGTGTTCAGGCCGGGGCACGCGGATTATACCTATGAGCAAAAATACGGTTTACGTGATTATCGTGGTGGAGGGCGCTCTTCTGCGCGTGAAACAGCAATGCGTGTTGCCGCTGGGGCGATTGCGAAAAAGTATTTGCAAGAAAAGCTAGGTATTCAAATTCGTGGTTGTTTAACACAAATGGGCTCGGTCGTTTGTGAAATTCAAGATTGGTCAATTGTTGAAGAAAACCCGTTCTTTTGCCCAGACCCAAATCAATTAGATGCGCTGGACGAATTATTACGGGGTTTAAAAAAAGAAGGCGATTCAATTGGGGCGAAAATTACCGTTGTGGCTGAGCACGTCCCTGCAGGTCTAGGGGAGCCCGTATTTGACCGTTTAGACGCCTCTCTTGCTCACGCACTCATGAGCATCAACGCGGTTAAAGGTGTTGAAATTGGTGATGGGTTTGGCGTAGTTGCGCTAAAAGGCAGTGAAAACCGTGATGAAATTACCCAAAATGGTTTTACATCAAACCATGCAGGGGGAATTTTAGGTGGCATTAGCAGTAGCCAGCCAATTATTGCACATATTGCCTTAAAGCCTACCTCAAGTATTACGGTTTCAGGTAAGACGCTAAATCGTGATGGTGAAGAAGTGGAAATGGTAACCAAAGGTCGTCATGACCCTTGTGTGGGTATCCGCGCTGTGCCAATTGCAGAAGCCATGATGGCGATTGTTTTAATGGATCATTACTTACGTCATCGTGGTCAATGTGCGGATGTGATCCCTACGATGCAAGCATTTGACTAATACCCGTAATTTTTCAAGTTGCAGGCGGATGACGACGTAACGCTCATCGAGTTAAATAGTTTATCAATGCTCTCGTCTATCGTCGCCTACCGGCAACTTGAATTATTTGGGGAATGAAGCTTTATGTTTTAATGCACGAGTGACCAATTTGGTCACTCTGTCAGTTGTAAAGGTTTGGGTGAAGCCTGCTAAAATACCTCATCTAGGCTGTGATATCGCGGAATCACTTTGCGATATATTACATATCAACATTATGATATTTCTCATCATTGGATTGACAAATGGACTGGCTGACCACCGTTGCACCTGAAGTTTATGCTGTACTCTTCTTTGTTGCGTTATTTGCAGGGTTTATTGATTCTATAGCGGGAGGCGGTGGGTTATTAACGATCCCCGCCTTATTATCTGTGGGGATTACCCCTGTGGAAGCCTTAGCGACAAATAAACTGCAAGCCCTTGGTGGCTCATTTTCTTCTACCCTTTATTTTGTTAGGCGTAAAACGATAGATTTACGGGAACAAATATTTCCGTTCATTATGACAATGATTGGCTCAATGTTAGGTGCCATCGTTATTCAACTGATTGATACGGCGTTCTTAAAGCAATTATTGCCAGCGCTCGTTATCTGTGTAGGCTTATATTTTTTATTGACACCATCAATTGGGGCTCAAGATCGTCAGCAGCGTATTAGCATGCCATTTTTTGGTGTGGCAATTGGGATGACTCTCGGTTTTTATGATGGAGTATTTGGCCCAGGTACAGGTTCTTTTTTGGCATTGGGCTACGTATTATTACTTGGATATAACCTCGCTAAAGCTACCGCCCACGCTAAACTTCTCAATTTTGCTTCCAATTTTGGTTCTTTAGTGTTCTTTATTATCGGAGGTCATGTTCTTTGGGTGCTAGGCCTTGTTATGCTTATCGGTCAAATGGCTGGCGCACGTTTAGGGGCGCGTTTGGTATTAACCAAAGGACAAAAACTGATCAGGCCGATGATTGTGGTTATTTCGTTATTAATGAGTATTAAGTTACTCCATGATAGCCACGGTGATGTGATTAAAGCTTGGTTTCTCTCATTATTTTAAGATGATTTAAATTATTCATGAGTAAATATAATTATCAGGATCTAATCGATATTTTTGATAAATGCTTTGGTGAAAGCTATAACACCAAATTGGTAAAAGGGGACGATGAGCCCATTTATTTACCCGCAGATGAATCAAATCCATACCATCGCATTGTTTTTGCTCATGGTTTTTTTACCAGTGGCTTACATGAAATTTCACACTGGTGTATTGCTGGGGAAGCGAGGCGTCAACAGGTAGATTATGGTTACTGGTATTGCCCAGATGGCCGTGATGAAAAAACGCAGTGTGAATTTGAAGTGGTTGAAATAAAACCTCAAGCATTAGACTGGCTATTCTGTGTTGCTGTAGGTATTCCATTCAACGTGAGTTGCGATAACTTAGAAGGGGACTTTGAGCCTGATCGCATTGCATTTATGCGCAAAGTTCACGCACAAGTAATGGTTTATTTACAAAATGGCATCCCTGAGCGTCCATTACGCTTTATTAATGCGTTACAATCGTTTTACAATACGCCCCCGCTTTGTGCAGAAGATTTTCCGTACCCGGAAGATATTTTTGCCTAATGAAAACATACTACAGTAAGGATTAAGCATGCTTGCGGATTTAGAAACACGCATACTGACAAAAATTGATGATATGGTTGAACACGCAAGCGATGATGAGTTATTCGCTGGTGGCTATTTGCGTGGTCACTTAACCCTTGCTGTGGCGGAGCTGGAAGTCGAAAATCTAACTAGCTCTGATGCGTTGTATCAACGTGTTGAAGAAAGTATTCAAACAGCCATTAAAGCAGGTGAATTGACGCCACCAGATCAAGTATTGGTCTTAGATATGTGGAAAAAATTACTCAATAACGCGATTTAATCAGGCATTTTATAATCAGAGGCGGGGAAACCCGCTTTAGCCCTTCGTTTTCGCTGTTTATTCATTGCCAACTTACAGATCTCAAACTATGTATACCATTCGATTAGCTCTTCCCGATGATGCCCAATACCTTCCTGCCATTGAAGCGTCCGCAGCGATGAAATTCGTGGATAATCCTAAATACCATTGGATAGCGGAGGGAGATGGCCAGACAGTGCAAGATCATCTTGCTTTTATTCATCAGCAGCTTGAATGGATAGCTGTTAATGATAAAAATGAACCTATTGGATTTATTAACACTGAGAAGCATGAGGGAAGTTTATATATTTGTGAACTCTCCGTGTGTCAAAATTGGCAAGGAAAAGGGGTTGGTAAACAGCTAATTAAGCAAGTATTTGCAGCGGCATTGGCCATGAAAATGAGCGCGGTCACACTCACGACTTTTCGTGATGTTTCGTGGAATGCTCCTTATTATCAGTACTTAGGCTTTAATATTATTGAAGATGATAAGCTATCCCTCGAATTAAAAGCGGCATTGCAAGCTGAGGTGGACGCTGGATTTGCAGCGCAAGATCGTTGTGCGATGATTTTTCCATTAGCCTAAACCGCCAGTCAATGAATGATAGGCGGTTTACTGTTAGAGCTAATAGGGGATTTTCACAGGACGACCCATAATGAGCTTTCTAACCCAAAAACGGTTAGGGCTCAGCTCCCCAAGGGTTTCGTCATCTAATGGCAGTGGTTGGCCAAAAATGTGTGCGGCAAGTAGCTCAGCACACAGTGGTGCTGTTGATAAGCCCCTTGAGCCTAATGCACCAAAAATGAATAAATTTGGGTAAACGGGAGCTGGCTCAATAGATTGATGTTTTGCTATCTTAGCGGGTAAATCATGATAGGCTTCCAGATGTTTTTCATAATTAGGCACATTGCCCAGTAATGGGAAATGGTCGCGGATCACGCAGCGGATGCCTTGCCGTGAACGTTTTTGCGAAATATCAATCTCTTTAGGCCAAGCGACATCCGGTAAATTATCAATCAGCTTTTGGCGATTTCCTCTCTGCTCTTCTTCACTATAATCAAGGTCGAGGTGCTCCCGTTGATAGCTCGCACCTAAGCAGTGTTGCTCACCAGACGCATCTGCTGGGGTTAAATAGCCTTCAAAGCACAGGACATTTTTTAATCGTTGTAGCGTGGTATTGGTCGGAATATGACTAACTTGTCCTCTAACGGGGGAAATAGGCAAATTAACGGTTTGGGAAAATTGACGTAGTTTATGGCCATTTGCAATAATAACGGTTGAGTGAATGGATGTTAATTGGGTTTGTGTTGGGGTATTCATCACTAACTGCCAGTTGGCACCATCTTGTTTTAATTCATTCACATCATGGTCAAAACGGAACTCAACACCTTGTTGTTGCAAGTAGAGTTGTAAACTTTCACATAACTGAGCAGGGCAGAGCCATCCCCCTGACGCATAGTGAATCCCTCCATGATTAACATCGACGCCACAAATATTACTCAGTTGCTGGCGATTTTTTGCGATAGCAAAATCTTCAGGCCATTCGGTTGTTAACATGCTCGCTATTTTGTGTGCGACTTTATCGTTATAAGCAAGCTGGCTGACACCACACCATTGCCCATCAAATTTAAGTCCCTGTTTTGCCAACTGGTGATAAAAGCGTGAGGCGAAAGGAAATGCGCTGATAAAAAAACGTTCAAGGGAGTCATTACGACCAGTAAGCAGCGGATAAATTGCACCTTGGCGGTTGCCAGAAGCATTTTGCGCCACTTGAGAGTCTTTACAATACAAGGTGACTTTGGCACCGCGATTATGGAGGGTATACGCAGCCGTTAAACTGGCTAACCCACCGCCAATAATCGCAATATCCGTTGGGTCATCCGCCTTTTTTCGAGCAAACCACGGCATTAAGATTTCATTTGTTTTGCTAGTTATTATACCTGTAAGCATTTCACGTTTTTGGCCAAAGCCTTTAACTTTTTTAATGGTGAAACCCGCTTGTTGTAAACCTCTTTTAACAAATCCTGCGACTGTGAAGGTAGAAAAAGTGCCATTGACTCGGGCAAGTTTAGCCATTACAGCGAACAAGTGTTCGCTCCACATTTGTGGGTTTTTTGATGGCGCGAATCCATCTAAAAACCATGCATCTATCTTATTGTTTAAATTGTCTTTAAGCAGTGATATTTGCTCATTAACATCACCAAACCATAAATCGAGTATCACAGTACCATTTTCTAAGATAATGCGCTGGTTACCTGATAATGCGGGAGGCCAGCTATCACAAAGCGCTTCTGATAGCTCAGCAAGTTCAGGCCAGCAGCGATGAGCTGCAATTAAATCAGGTTTTGATAACGGATATTTTTCAAAGCTAATAAAATGTAATTGTTGTAATTTGGCATGGGGGTTCTGCGCTTTAAACTGCTTAAATGATTGCCACAATGCGAGAAAATTCAATCCTGTACCAAAACCTGTTTCGGCAATCACACAGGTTTTATATGGGTGATTAGAAAAACGCTCAGGAAAATGATTTCCTTGCAAAAAGACATGTCGGGTTTCTGCTAAGCCATTTTGGTTAGAAAAATAGATGTCTGCAAATTGTTCGGACATCGGTGTGCCTTCGGCATTCCAACTTAGGTGTGCGGTTTGAACAACGCTCTTTTTCACAATAAAGCCTATTATTACCAAATAATCATTGAATTTTAGCGCCGATATCGTTGCAAGGCTACTGTCATAAAAAAGTCTTATTGTGGACATAAAGAAAAAAATACAAAAATTTACCCTGATCGGACTTGTTCAGCGTACAAGTGTAAGCTAAAGTGACGCCTGTAATCCCGTAATCATAAAATTATAGACATGAGGTAACGAATGAAGCGTGCAGTCATCACTGGTCTAGGTATTGTTTCCAGCCTTGGTAATAACCAGAAAGAAGTACTGGCTTCTTTGAAGGAAGGTCGTTCCGGGATCACTTTCTCAGAAGAGTTCAAAGAGGCAGGGCTACGTAGCCATGTCTGGGGTAATGTCAAAAACTTAGATCCAAAAGACTTAATTGACCGTAAAATTTTTCGTTTCATGAGTGATTGCTCCGCATATGCTTATTTATCTATGGAACAAGCAATTGCTGATTCGGGGTTAACAGAAGAACAGGTTTCAAACTTACGTACGGGTATTGTGGTGGGTTCAGGTGGCGGTTCTCCGCGTAACCAAGTGGCCGGCTCTGACGGTATGCGTGCGAAAGGGTTGCGTGGTGTTGGCCCCTATATGGTCACACGTGCAATGGCATCGGGTATTTCTGCGTGTTTAGCAACACCTTTCAAAATCAAAGGGGTTAACTATTCAATCAGCTCGGCGTGTTCTACATCTGCACACTGTATTGGTCATGCTGTTGAATTGATCCAATTAGGCAAACAAGATGTGGTTTTCGCAGGTGGTGGCGAAGAGCTGAGCTGGGAAATGACCTGTGAGTTTGATGCAATGGGCGCATTGTCGACTAAATACAATGAAACGCCAGATAAGGCATCAAGGACTTATGATAAAGACCGTGATGGCTTCGTTATTGCAGGTGGCGGTGGCATCGTGGTTGTTGAAGAATTAGAGCATGCACTTGCTCGCGGTGCTCATATCTACGCTGAAGTTGTGGGTTATGGTGCAACATCTGACGGCGCAGACATGGTAGCTCCTTCAGGTGAGGGGGCAGTTCGTTGTATGCAAATGGCGATGCAAGGTGTCGATAAAATTGATTACATCAATACACACGGTACGTCAACGCCAGTAGGTGATACGAAAGAGTTAGAAGCTATCCAAGAAGTGTTCGGTAGCAACTCTCCAGCGATTTCAGCAACTAAAGCGATGAGTGGACACTCATTAGGTGCTGCGGGTGTGCATGAAGCGATTTATAGCTTACTGATGTTAGAACACGGCTTTATTGCGCCAAGCATTAACGTTGAGAATTTAGATGAGAAAGCCGCTGGCTTGAATATTGTCACTAAACCAACGGAACAAGCGCTAGAGACAGTGATGTCTAACAGCTTTGGTTTTGGTGGTACTAATGCCACATTAGTGATGAGCAAGTTTAAAGCGTAATTGTGCTGCTATCTCGATGAAAAGCGAGGACTTTAGTTCTCGCTTTTTTACATTTTAATCCCCACCGCCATCTCCTCCTCCGCCATCTCCTCCCGAAAAGGATGATGAACAATCAGAGCTTGAATTGTCACTTGAACAAAAAACACTACTAGAGCGAGGGGTATCATGATGACTGGTATCTGCATAACTCGTTGGAACATAGCCTGAGTTATAAGAGGCAGAGTGCGCTCTCTGAGAGGCTTCTTGATAATTTTTACGGACTTCAAAAATTTGGCTTTTATCTTTCACCCAACCAATAGTGATAAGGGTGGTATTTTTTCGCACACTCAAATGCAGCATTTTCCCACAGTAAAGATACATTCTGCCAAATGACTTAATTTGTATATACCCACTTTCCTTTTCGGTGATTTCTACAGGGTGTTGGCTGTGGACTGCATAGCGGTCACCTAGGATATCGATAGTGCGAGAGTAGGGTAGTGGTTTAGGGTGAATATTAAAAAGAACAAAAAGTAATCTATCAAGCATGGCGTTATCATTTTAATCAATAAGATGAATAGGATAATTGTTTGAAGTTATTCGATATATCGTCATTGTCTGATTAAGTAGTTTTAATTTAAGTTTGAATTAATGGCCGAGGAATAAATAATCACTTTATTCAATTCTCTGAGTAAAAATAGTGCCATGATATTAGCCCAAACTGCATTTTCACGAGGGACTAATATGAGTATAACAAGATTTCATGTGGGGATTTGGAGGCAGGATCTTAAAATTATCGGTAAGGCATTATCTCACTATATTCGCGGTAAATTCAGTGGGATGGTCTGCAAAATACGTAATATCGAAATCCCATTTCCATTACATGGAAATGTTCAAAAGAAGCCAAGCTCAACCCCTATTTTACACTCAAAACCTATTTGTGGTGAAGAAGGGACTCCTAATAAAAACGTTGTTTTACTGAGCTATACAAAATTCACTCTGTCTTGATAGCAAAAAAATGCCCCGAAATCTCACTGGGGCAAAGTTTTACAGAGAGGGTATGAACAGGGTTTGGTTTATGCGACCGAGGCCTGTTTGCGTTTACGAATACGTTTTATGATTGGCGGCAGTACCAGTACGGCCACTGCAAGGGCGAGTAAGCTTTGGGAAATGGTGCTGCTCCAAAGAATATCGAAGTTGCCGTTACTGATGGACAATGAACGACGTAAGTTTTGCTCTAACATTTCACCAAGGACAAAACCTAAAATTAGCGGAGACAAAGGGAAATTCATTTTGCGCAGAATAAAGCCAAATACCCCAAGTCCCATCATCAACAGCAAATCAAAGGTGGTGCTATGAACCGCATAGACACCCACAGCGGAAACACAGGCGATAGCAGGAACTAAGAACCACAGCGGCACTGTTAACATTCGAGTGAACAGACCAATTAATGGGATATTCATGATCAACAAAACCACGTTGGCGATAAGTAGTGCGGCAATTAACCCCCACACAATATCGGGTTGTTCAGTGAACATCCCCGGTCCCGGAGTGATGTTATACAGGGTAAGCGCCCCCATCATCACGGCGGTTGTCCCTGAGCCGGGCACTCCCAAGGTTAGCATAGGAATAAATGAGCCACAGGCGGAGGCATTATTAGCCGCTTCAGGTGCTGCAACCCCTCGAACATCGCCATGACCGAAATCGCCTTTTTCGCCACTGATTTTCTTTTCAGTCATATAGGTAATGGCGCTGGCAATGGTGGCACCTGCTCCGGGTAATACCCCAACAAAGAAACCTATAAATGAAGAGCGTAATGCAGGGCCTGCACACGCTTTGGCTTCTTTACGGTTAAACAGCATTCTCCCTGTTTTGCGGATCAACCCTTGACCGGTCGCTGTTCCTTCTAACATCAATAAAATTTCACTGACAGAAAACAGGCCAATAACGACAACAATAAATTGTATGCCATCAGACAAATGAACACTGTCAAAGGTAAAACGATATTCCCCTGAGTTGGCGTCAACACCGACCGTCGCCAGTGACAAGCCGATTAATGCGGCAAGTAATGATTTGACAGGATTTTGACTCATCATACTGCCAAGACAGGCGATAGCAAAAACCATCAGTGCAAAATATTCGGCAGGCCCAAAAGCCAGTGACCACTGCGCTAATAAAGGGGCAAATAAAATAATTCCCAAAATAGCAATGGTTGAGCCGATAAACGAACTGACTGCCGAAATCGAAAGGGCAACTCCGCCTTTGCCTTGTTTTGCCATAGGATAACCATCTAGCGTGGTCATAATTGCAGCGGCATCGCCGGGGACATTAAGTAAAATAGATGAAATCCGCCCCCCATATTCACAGCCTAAATAAACTGTAGCTAGCAAGATCAAGGCAGACTCCGCGGGTAATTTCAGGGCAAAGGCGAGAGGTAATAAGATGGCTACACCATTGATAGGACCAAGACCCGGTAACATTCCCACTATAGTGCCGATAAAGCAGCCAATTAAGGCAATCAAGATATTTTGAGGGACAAGTGCCACCTCAAAACCTTGTGAAAGATACATCCACGTTTCCATGATGCTGCTCCTTAATTAAACAAGCTGCCAATTGGCAAGGTAACATCAAGCAAGTTATCAAAGGCATAGAATAAAAAGATGCCAAGGACAGGCCCAGAAATGATGGCAGCGATGGGCGTCGCACCAAATAATAAGGCAATGCTGATGGTCAGTAAGCTTGTGGCAAGTGGGAACCCTAGCCATTCAAAAGCCCATGCATAAATGACTAAGGAAATAATTAATAATAGCAAGCGGCGTAATACATAAGGTTTTGGCCACTCAACGGCTTCTTGCTTACCAAACAACAGAGCAAGGGCACAAATAGCCATTAAGGAGAGTATGGCGACCGGAAAAGGGCGGGGGCCCAGTGGTTCATAGGAAAACTCACTTTGTATGCCCCAGCCAATATAGATTCCGATAGCACACAGTATTAGCCAGATTATGGCAAATATGCGTTGGCTCATTGTTTGCTCCGTTATTTGGCTAAGCCAAATGCACGGGCTTGCTCACGATATTGCTCGATTTCTTTTTTCACATAGTTATCGAGTTCTTGCCCCGTTAAGTTATATTCAAACAAGCCACGTAGTTCGCGTTGTTTTTTGAATTCGTCGGTTTGTTGTAATTTTTGGAAGGCTTCGACCCACTGGTTATAGTCAGCATCAGAGACTTTCGGCCCCATATAGAAACCTCGAATAATCGGCCAAACAATGTCATAGCCTTGTTCTTTGGCGGTGGGGATATCAGATAAGCCATCACCTAAGCGTTTGTCTGCATAGACGGCAAGAATACGAATTTTTCCTTCATTGATATAGGGGGTCATTTCGCTGATATCGCCAGATAATACTTGAATATGGTTACCCAATAGAGCCGTTAGCGTTTCACCGCCACCTTCAAAGGCCACATAGCGCATTTTTCGTGGGTCGACATCAATGGCTTTGGCGAGTAAAGCCGTTTTCATCCAATCTTGGCTACCAATTGACCCCCCAGCACCGAAGACAATGCTATTTGGGTCTTTTTTGAAGGTATCCATTAAATCGTTCAGCGTTTTATACGGTGAGTCAGCGCGTACGGCTATCATGCCGTAGTCACTGCCTACACTGGCAAGCCAACGAACATCGTTTTCGTTATAACGACCAAATTTCCCCTGTGCGAGGTTGAGTAATGAACCTCCTGAAAAAGCAACAATGGTTCCCGGCTCAGCAGGGCGCTGTGCGACGATAGCATTATATGCAACGGCGCCAATACCGCCTGGCATATAGGTCACTCGCATTGGTTTCTCAATCTCTTTGGTTTCAAGCAGGGAAACTTGGACTAATTTGCAGGTTAAATCGAATCCACCGCCGGGTTTGGCAGGGGCGATACACTCTGTGCGTTCAGGAAGGGCACTTGCCTGATTGATGCCAACTAAAAATATTGCTGTTGCTAAGGTCTTCATTGTGAATTTTTTCATTCTTTTATCCTTACTAAGACAATAATTAGAGGTACATACTGTTTACAAATTGTTGTATTGGTATTGCATCATTGTCTTGCAAAGCTTTCATTTACCTTTCATTAACAACTTTTATTGTTTTTATGTGATATATATCAGATTCTTTTGTATTTTAACTTTTTTGTATTGTTAATTTAATGTTAATTTTAAGATGTTAACTTCTTTCGCAAGCTATAGTTGTGATGGAGACAGTAAAAATGGTCTCAATCGCTTTTCATTCACATAATGGAATGTCAACGTATATGAATAAGTAATTATAATGAGTATACGGAATGCGAATTTTACTGGTGGAAGATCATGATGAGTTGTCATTGTGGCTACAAAAGGCGCTCTCATCATCGGGGTTTGCGGTTGATATTGCGAGTGATGGTGCGATAGCCGACCAATTATTACAAACGGAAGATTATACTTTGGTCGTGTTAGATGTATCACTGCCACGCATGAGTGGGCTTGAGGTATTGGCTCAAATGCGAAAACGCCACCAAGAAACCCCTGTTTTGTTATTGACGGCTAATTCAGATGTGGCTGACCGAGTACAAGGTTTGAATGCGGGAGCGGATGATTATCTGACAAAACCGTTTGATATTGCAGAATTAGAAGCGCGTATTCGGGCTCTATTAAGACGCAGTCAAGGGCAAGTTAATGAGTCTCAACGCTTTGGTTCCCTTTGTTACCATGAAGAAGGGTATTTTTTGCTAGGCCAAGAGCCGTTAGGGCTGACACCGAGAGAATATGCGGTGTTAAACACCTTATTTCATCGACGGGGCCGTCCTGTTTCAAAGATGCAACTATTTGAGCAGGTGTTTTCTTTGTCAGATGAAGCCAGTTTACAAAGTATTGAATTGTATGTTCACCGAGTGAGGAAAAAGCTAGCAGGTTCAGATGTGAATATCAATACTTTACGCGGATTGGGATACCGATTAGAGCAGTGTAGTGTATGAAATTAGTCTCTCATCCACACTCACTCTTTCATCAGTTGCTGCTCTTTTTCGGTATCCCCCTCATTTTGTTGGGGAGTTTTTCAGTATATACCCATTACTACAGTGCTAAAAATGCTGCCAATCTTGCTTATGACCGAACATTATTAGCGTCGGCGCGTACGGTGGCAGAACGGCTTCAAGTGGCTAATGGCCACCTTTCTGTCAGCGTTCCCTATGTGGTGCTTGATAGCTTCGAATTAAATAATAATGACCGTATTTTTTACCAAGTCATTTCCCCGTTAGGGGAGACGATATCCGGTTATGATGACCTGCCTCCTGTCCCCCCTTATTGGATGCGTTCACAACACTATACGGCATTAGTGTATTTCTATGATGCTGAATATAAAGGTTTACCGATTCGCGTTGCGACTTTTTTCCAACCCATTAACGAAGGTGGCATCACGGGTATGGTGGAAATACGCGTCGCAGAAACCATTTATTCGAGGCAAGATCTGGCTAATCAATTATTAGTATCCGCCTTGATGAGTCAAGGAACCGTGGTATTTTTAACACTAGTACTTGCCTATATTTTGTTGAGCAAGTTATTAACACCGTTGAAAAAATTATCAAACTTGATGTTAGGTCGCTCGGCTAATGATTTAACGCCATTACCAGATATGCTGCCTTGGTCAGATTTATCACCGTTAATTGAAGCATTGAACCGTTATATTTCTCGGCTTAAGCGGATGGTTAAGCGACAGGAGCGTTTTAGTGCTGATGCATCTCATCAATTAAAAACGCCTTTAACTGTATTAAAGACCCAAGTTTCGGTTGCCATTAATAGTGCAGATGAAAGCCAGCGGCAGCAAAGTCTAGAAGCGATTGATAAAACCTTGGATACTACAATAACACTGACAGATAGGCTATTGCAGCTGTCTCGCTTGAAAGCTCACGAAAAAGAAGCTATCACGAAATATCGTGCGGTTAACTTAGTGGAGATTGTTCATCAAACCTGTTTTACCCGCCTAGCGCAAGCAGAAAGCCAGAGAATTGATCTTGGTTATGAGGGGTTAGAAATGGCATGGATAAAGGGGGAGCCGATTTTATTGGCAGAGATGTGTGCGAACTTAATAGATAATGCCATTAAATATACCCCAGTAAATGGTATCGTCACGGTACGTGTGGTGAGTAGTGGTGACAATGCGCATTTTGCGTTAGAAGTAGAAGACTCAGGCCCGGGAATTCCCGATGCGAAAATTAGTCGCTCTATGGAGGCTTTTACGCGTTTAAATAACGCGTTGGGTAAAGAGGGGGCAGGGCTCGGTTTAGCGCTGGTCAAAGATATTGCGAGCTATCATGGCTCAGAGCCTCAGTTATTGAAAAGTGAGCTATTAGGTGGGTTATTAGTAAGAATTGGCTTTAAAGTGAGTAAAGCCCCTATTTAGTTGAAAAGGCGCTAAAAACCATTAGCGCCTTTTGTTCATGAGTTATTGATTTAACAGCGTAAAGTCCCACTCTTGTAATGCTTTGATTGAGTCTTTATCAAGGTATTTAGCACCCAGCTCAAGGTAATCATGGGCTCTTTGCAAATCCTCTTTGCTCTTTGTTCCAATCCAACCGTTATAATACATATAGGCCAGTTTGTATTTTGCCATTGCATGATGGGTGCCTTGCTCTAAGTCCGTCATATCGTAGTATTTAGCTGCTTTGACGTAGTCTTTTGGCATTCCTTGGCCAAAATAGAGCATATCGCCGGCTAAATGTGCGGTATTACTGTCGTTTTGTTGCGCACCTAAATCAAAGTAGTAAAGTGCTTTAGGGAAGTCTTTTTCAATACCGCGTTTATTGTCCTTACGGTAAAGATTACCTAAGATGTTGTAAGCGCGAGGATAGCCATTTTTACCTGCTAATTCATAGTAGTAAATCATTTTTTGAGTGTCTTTAGGGACTTTTTCGCCCCGAGCATAGGCGATACCTAATGAGAACGCAGCCATTTTATCGCCAGCTTCTGCTTTTACGCGTTGTTCTTCAATCTCCTGTGTAAAGCGGCCATACTTTTGGAATGCTTGCTCATCGGCAAAACGTTGGTCGACATCCTGCTTGTCCTTAGCGGATAATTCATCGAATAATTCAATATTGCTTGTGTTTTTTTTCAAACGCAGCGCAATGTAATAGGCTTGTTTTGCATCCCCTTTTGCCACATAAGCTTTGTATAGGCTGTTTAAAGCATGCTCATCATGATAATTCAAGGAAATGAGATACCATTCAATGGCTTTGTCGATATCTTTTTGCATATCGCACTTACCATTTAAATAAACATCGCCCATTTTTTTACTTAAACTTTCAGCGGCGCTAATATAACGTCGATCTGTATTTTTCTCGAACTTGCTTTTTTCTAACCACTCTTTAAGGTAAGTGCTGGCTTTATCCATATCTGCGGTACGTCTATTGGTGCAGTATTGATTGGGAAAGTTGATTTCATACAGTTTTTCTACCGCATTTAAATCGCCGTTCTTATAAGCACGCTGTAAATATTCCAGCGCTTTAGGCTCATCAGTTTTTGCGTAATAGTCATATAGCTGAATCAGAGCTTCTGGTCGATTCGCTTCTTCACTTTGCAGTAATGCTAAATACTTTTTATCATCTTTGGGGCGGTTAAGGCTTTTGTCTTTGTTGCGTATTCCTTCTTGATATAAAACTGTTAACATATTGAATGCATTACCAGAAAGTTTACTATCTGCCGATTTCATTCCCTCTTGTAGATATTGGATAGCCGTATTGTAGTCGGCTGAATCCGTTGGAACGTTACCGTCATACAAGAAGTCTTTAGCGAGTTGTATTTTGGAAAATAGGTCGCCTTTTGCGGTGCCATCAAGGTAATTTTGACGTTTTACTTGAGCGCTATCAGTAACTAAGTCAAGAGGTTTGTATGCGGCTAAGTTACCGGCATCAATACTTTTTTGATACCAAGTTCGGGCAGCTAACGGGCTGCCATATCTTTTATACCAATCGCCGAGTTTTATATAGGCGGTGGTATCACCATTTTGTGCAGGGACGACGATGGTATTATAGATTTCGATATAATCTTCAGTGCGTCTTGGGTTTGGGTGTTTTTTTAAATAAATAATGGCTTGATCCCAATTAGGTTCGAGCAACCAAGACTGATTATCTTTGTTAGGTATACCCATGTACAGGATTTTTGTATATAGGCCAAGGGCGAGTTCATGACCCTCATCACTTGCCATTTTCAGATATTTAACACCTTCAAGTTTATCCTCTTTGACTCCATAACCGTAATAATAGGCACGGCCTACTTTGTATTTAGCATTGGCACTTTCACCCTGCATCTTCATGCCGATGTCAAAATCATCCATATATTTTATGTACTGATCCCCCCAGCTCCCTGCTTTGATATAATACTCACGAGCTTTCTGGCGGTTTGGCTCAACAAGGCGACTACCGTTTAAGTATTGATGAGCTAATTTGCGGGTATAGTCTTTGCTGCCTATATTGGCTAATTGGTCGTAATAACCCAATATTTTACTTTTATTGGTATCAATCAATGTGTCTTGGTTGTAATAATCTACAAGTCTTTTTAAAGCTTTCTCGTCATTAAATTTTGCAGCAGCCGTTAAATATTCCAGCGATTTTTTTTCATCAACTTTTTGCCCATAGCTACCATTTTTATAAGCATCAGCTAATTGGCGTAGTGCGGCTGGGTTATTTTGTTTTGCTTCTGCCTGTATTTTAATAAATTTAGCTTTAGCGTTTTCAATCGCTCTTTTGCGTGATTTTAAAAAGCTAAAATCAGGGTCAGATATTTTTCCATAATATTCTAATGCAGTATCATAGTTTGCATCTTCCCCATACTTACCTTCTTGGTAAATTTCACCTAATTCGTATAAGCAACGATTGCTATTTTGTGCCGCACATTTTTTGTATTGTGCAACCAGATCATCTGGCGTTAATCCTGTAATTCTCTGGAATCGAGCTTTATAGTAAGGTCGGTCATTATAATAATTAACACGATCTAAATTCTGTGCAATATAGAGGCTAGCTGATTGGCTACCTAATTCAGCAGCATTTAAAATGGTATCGTAATAAGGTTTTAGCTCTGCATCACTCATATCATCGACATGGGTAAGTTGTGACAGTTTTTTAATGCCATATAAGTAAGTGATATCGGCATCAACCCCTATTTGTTGCTCGATAAGTTTTAATGCCTCTGTATTATTTTCGAATAGAGCTAAATTAACTAATAGATTCTTAGCCGGTACGGTCGTTAAACCGACTTTTAATAAAATATTATTGGCGGTATTGATTTCTTTTTCCGACAGTTCTGATTTGTTATTTGGTGAATTCAGTACGTCAACAATCAAGTTGACGGCACGTCTAGTTTCTTCAGGCTTATATTTTAATAACGCTGCCGCATAATAAACGGAGCCACTATAGTTCTGCTTACTGGATTGCTCATATAACTCAAAGGCAAGTTTACGATTTTTTTCTGCATCTTGTTGTAATAAATAATCAGCATAAAAATGAGCTAACTCGTAGTTTTTTCTTTCGATGACATCCTGTTTTAGAATATCAATGATGATTTTTTCATCAACATATTCTTTGATATCATAGCGGTAATACAATTGAACTAACAGGCGATCGGCTGTAGATGGATAGCCCCTTTGGTCTAAACCTTTCTTCAATATCTTGACCGCTTCTGGCAAATTCTGCTTAGTGCCAAAGCCTTGAATGTAATAGCGGGCGAGTTGTATTTGCGAATCATAATCGGGTGATATTTTATTGGCTTTTTCTAATGCCTCAAAGGATTTCTCTGGTGAATATAATGGGCTGTCTTCATTACCATATACATTGCTGGCGGCAATTAAAGCATCTGGAGAATTTGGGTATTTTTCCATTAATATCGATGTATATTTTGTCACGATATCAGCCAATTGCTTATTTGGAAACCGATGGCTGGAAATGGTTTTTTCAATAATGGTGATTAACGCTTGCTCGTGCCCCATATCCGCGGCACTCGTTAAATATTTATCCGCTCGGGCATCATCGCGTTTTACATCATAGTTAAACGTCTTTCCTGAATATACACGATAGGCAGCATACATCGCATCAAGATATTGGGCGTCAGCGGCTTCAGTTAAATCTTTAATATTATCTTTATCGGCAAGGTAATTTAGATACAGTGCCTTAGGCGCGCGCTTTTGCACTAAAGGATATAAATAAGCAGCGGCTTTATTTTTATTTTTACGGACATCTTCACCTGTCATATACTTTTGATACAAAATATACATGGCAGTTTCATCGCCGTTGCTGGCGCGAGTTTCAAGATTGGCGATGATTTTTTGCTTTTCTTCTAATGTCAGTGAACCATAAAGTGATAATGGAGATGGCTCAAATTGGTCTGCATCAGCAATAAATTCAAGAGTTGACGCCATTGATATACGTTCATATCTTTTTGCAAAAAACTTATTTTGCGTAATACCATTTCCGCCTTCTTCATATATGGATGCAAGTAGTATTGCAGGTAGAGGAAAGTCTTTGCTGACTAATGGCGTTAGGATTTCAACGGCTTTTTTATTATCTTTATCAAAATCATGTGCAATGTAGCCAAGAGCAAATTTAGCTAGTCGTGAATCTTGTTCTGCCGCAAGAGTGAAGTATTTACGGGCTTGTTCAACATTCCGTGACTTTTCTTCGTATTTATCTTCCATATAAATACCGCCCACCATGACTTGTGCTTCGAGTAGGCCTAAATCAGCCGCTTTGATGAGAGACGTCAAGCCATTTTTATCATCTTGGGTGTCTTGCATTTCTTGGTTATAACGGTAAAAACCAAGGTTATAGAGTGCATTCTTATTATTTTGTGCAGCAGATTTTACCAACCAGCTTTGTGCTTGACTCTCATCAGCGGGAGTACCAATTCCACCTTTATACATCATGGCTAATGCATAAGCGGATTGTGAGTCTGTATCAGCGGTTTTTTGAAACTGTTTGAAAGCAGCCTCGGTGTCACCTTGTTGATATAAATCGTAACCGGCTTGGGCTGAATTAGATTGGCTTGATGCATTGATGAAATAAATGCTAACGGCCAGAGCAATAACTATTAATATGCAGAGCCAAACTTTAAGCTGTTTAGTCATGGTTATCCCTTATCAATGGTCATGTGTTGTGACACATGCCGTAATCCTTAAGTACAGAAAGAGTCGGATGTTGATTAAATTAAAAAGAATACCCCTAATTAGGTACTTTAATTCCAGTTAAGTCTAATTGTTTGTAAATAAGGTTCAAGTAGATTTCCCTTTATTGCTTAACTCAGACACAAATGAGTGTATCAGTTCATGAAATGTTAAGGATGACTAAGGCGTTTTAGAACGTTACAAGATATGAATGAGGGTAAAAATTGAAAGGTAGTATAGGGAGATAAAACATAGCCCCACAGAGTGGGGCATATGAGTTCACGACATTGCTTTTATTGCTTTTAGTATCAGTTATAGCGACGCATTATTGGCAAGTATCTTCTTGTTGTACCGCTTTTTTATTGCGCTTAAAGACTTGCGTCAGTGGCGTGCGTAATTGCTGCGCTAACATTACCCCTAATAATACTACACCTCCACCAATAAGGTGATAACTTTTTAATTCTTCACCCAAAGCAAAGATAGCAATGATGGCGGTAAATACGGGGGCAAGGTTCATAAATATAGAGGTCGTATTCGCGCCTAAGCGCATAACACCTTGAATCCACATTGCTGGTGCAATTATCGACGCGGCAATTCCTGCGAATATGACTAAGCCAATATTTTGGCTATTTAGCGACACATCGTCGGCTAATAAAAAGTTGGGTAACAGTAAGATAACGCCAAAGAAAACTTGCACATAGAGGGAATCCCAACTGGATAATTGAATTGACCAGCGCTTAGTTAATACACCGTACAGTGCATAAGCGGCAGACGCTATCAACATCATGATTTCCCCTTGGCCTAAGCCATGAGATAACATGGATGCAGGGTTCCCTTGGCTAACCAACCACAACAGGCCAAATAGTGACAGTGCGGAGCCTAGCACAATACCGACAGTAGGGATGACGCGCAGCACAAAAATACTGATCACCACAGTTAATAATGGGATCAATGAGTTCATTATTCCCATAAAGGTTGCACTCACGCTATGGGCGGCATAATAAGCTAAACTTTGGTATAACATCATGCCTAATGCCCCAAGAATCGCCAGTTGCCACCAATGCTTCATGACCACTTTATGGTTTCTAAGTACTGAGCGCAGCACAAATGGGGTCATGACGATAAGTGCCAGAGCCCAACGATAAAAAGAAATGGCAGCAGGATCAATGGCTGTAGAGGCTGCTTTGTTAACAATGGCATTAATAGACCATAATAAAACCGCAATTAGCGGAAAAAGAAGATTTTTCATTCAAACACTCTCCCGTTACGAATGCGAAGTAGTATACATCTGTCCGATTTTTTATATATACTGATAACCAGACAATCGATAACGCTTTTCAGACAGGTAGCATGGAAACTTTAAAATCTGATATTTGGCAGGTGAGTGAATGCAACATTATTGAGCCTGAACTCATTGCATTTCGTCACGAGCAAACGGCCGCACTGACAGAGTACAAATCCCATTCACATCCCTTTGGGCAAATGTTATATGTTGTTTGCGGTATTATGGAAATGGAAGTTGCGGGTAAGCATTATTTAGCGCCGCCAGAATTTTGTATTTGGATACCTGCAAATATTTCCCATGCTAGCTTTAATAAAGAAAGTGTCAAATTTCGTATTATTGATTTTTCACATCAATATAATCAGATTTTGGCGCAACACCCCTGTGTTATTAAGCTAAGCCCAATATTTCAATCCATTATGACGGATATGTACCATCGAGGAATTGTACAACCAGAAACGGAGCCTGATTTACGATTGGCGCATGTATTGATTGACCAATTTTTATTGTCACCTTGCCAAGATACCTATTTGCCTAACACCAAAGATAAGTTTTTAGCGCCAATCCTACAGGAATTGCAAAATGACCCCGCAGATAACACCACATTGGCGGGATGGGCTACCCGATTTTATACTTCAGAGCGTACATTATCACGGCGTTGTCAGCAGGAACTCGGCATGTCATTTAGTGAATGGCGTCAACGTTTACGCTACCTTCATGCAGTGGCGGGGCTTGAGCGTGGTAAAAGTGTGCATGAAGTGGCCCTTGATGTTGGTTATAGCTCAGCTTCTGCGTTTATTGCGATGTTTCAGCAAATATCTGGAGTCACCCCTGACCGTTTTCGTACAAAAGAGTTTATAGCAGAAGATTAGTTTATATTGGAACGCTAACTCTCATAGGCATCTGGGACAAACCGTGGCAAAATATTGCGATGCAAAGCCGTATCGCCAATAGATTGGGACAAAATAGTGAAAATTTTAGTTGATGAAAACATGCCCTACGCTCAGGCACTATTTAGTGAACTGGGTGATGTTAAAGCCGTGCCGGGACGTCCAATTCCTGAACAGGAACTTATAGATGCGGATGCACTAATGGTAAGGTCTATAACCAAGGTGAATGAATCTCTATTAAAAAATACCCCGATTAAATTCGTTGGAACTGCAACCGCAGGTTTTGATCATGTTGATACAGCATGGTTATCAACGGCGAATATTGGTTTTTCTTCCGCGCCTGGTTGTAATGCGATTGCAGTCGTGGAGTACGTTATTTCATCATTATTATTCCTTGCTGAACGTGATAATTTTGATTTACGCGATAAAACCGTAGGGATTGTTGGTGTTGGTAATGTTGGAGGGCGTTTAGCGGCTCGGCTAAACGCATGGGGAGTGAAAACCTTATTATGTGATCCACCACGAGCAGCGGGTGGATCATCGGAAAACTTTGTTTCGTTTAATGCACTGCTAACGCAAGCGGATGTGCTAACTTTCCATACGCCACTGAATCTTTCAGGTGAGTATCAAACTTTCCATTTAATGAATCAAACCCATTTAGAAAGTCTGCGTGATGGTTCGATATTGATTAATGCGAGTCGAGGTGAAGTTATTGATAATCAGGCATTATTATCAGTATTACAGCAAGGGAAAGACTTAAGCGTGGTGTTGGACGTTTGGGAGCCTGAGCCTGATTTAAATACCGATTTGTTGAACCTTGTCGATATTGCAACCCCACATATTGCAGGCTACACCTTAGAAGGTAAAGCAAGAGGAACGACGCAAGTTTATGAAGCTTACTGCCAGTTTATCGGTAAATCGGCACAGGTTTCCCTGTCTTCATTGTTACCAAAGCCGGATATCAATGAACTGACATTGAATGGTAAATTAACGCAAAGCCAACTCAAAAGATTAGTGCATCTTGTGTATGATGTGCGCCGTGATGATGCCAAGCTACGCAGGGTGGCGGGTATTAAAGGCGAATTTGATAAATTGCGTAAAAACTACCAAGAGCGTCGCGAGTGGTCATCACTTAATGTGACTTGTGATGATGCGGAGGTTGTCACGCAGCTTAATGCGTTAGGGTTTAGCGCTCGTTTAGCAAACTAATTGTTATGATTTTTATCATTAAACGATCTCACTAGTGAGGTCGTTTAGTTTTTATTATTAGAGGAATAGCCATGACTGAAGGTTGGAATATTGCAGTATTAGGGGCAACCGGAGCTGTGGGTGACGCCATTATCGCACTGTTACAAGAACGCGAATTTCCGGTAGGCGAGTTATATTTACTTGCCAGTGAACGCAGTGCAGGGGAGAGCGTGCGTTTTAACGGAAAAAGTATCCAAGTCACCGAGGCGGCTGATTTTGATTGGTCTCAAGCACAAATTGCCTTTTTTGCGGCGAGTGAAGCCGCAAGCATACAGTATGCCGAACACGCAGCGCAGGAAGGCTGTATTGTTATCGACACGAGTGGGGTATTTGCTCTGGAGCCGGACGTACCACTGGTTGTGCCAAATGTTAACCCGCAAGTCCTTGCTGATTATCGTAACCGCAATATTATTTCTTTGGCAGATAGCGCAGTTAGCCAACTTCTTACTTCAATTAAGCCATTAATTGATGCGGCAGGACTTGGACGCATTACGTTAACCAATATGCTATCAGTTTCTAGCTACGGTAAAGCGGCGGTTGACGAACTGGCGGGGCAAAGTGCACGTTTATTAAATGGCATTCCAGCGGAAGAAGGCCGGTTTAGTAAGCAATTAGCATTTAACCTGTTACCGTTGCTGGCGGATATGGACGGCAGTGTTTCTCATGAACGCCGTCTCGTTGAGCAGGTGCGTAAAGTACTGCAAGATGATGGTTTACCTGTCGCTGTGAGCTTTATTCAGTCTCCGGTTTTTTATGGTAATGCGCAAGTTGTGCATTTGGAAACATTACGTCCAATTAATGCAGAAGAAGCTAACGAAGAACTTGAACGTTTTGATGATATTCAGGTCTCAGAAGAGGGCGATTATCCGACGCAAGTGACAGAAGCGTCTGGCAATGATCAACTTAGCGTGGGCTGTATTCGTAATGACTACGGAATTCCTGAAATTTTACAGTTCTGGTCAGTGGCAGATAACGTGCGTTTTGGCGGTGCACTGATGGCGGTTGAAACCGCAGAAAAATTGGCTCAGGAGCTGTTTTACTAATGTCTGAGCCAGCAAAGTTGTATCGGATAGCTTTAGGGATTGAATACAACGGAAGTCGTTATTTTGGTTGGCAACGCCAGCAAGAAGTGAAAAGTGTACAAGGTTGTTTAGAAGAAGCCTTGTCGAAGATTGCCGCGGAGCCTATCAGTGTGTTTTGTGCTGGGCGCACGGATGCCGGAGTGCATGCGACAGGGCAAGTTGTGCATTTTGAAACCTCGGCCAACCGTAAAGAAGCGGCTTGGACAATGGGGGCAAATACTCACTTACCCGCCGATATTGCCGTTCGTTGGTGCCAGCCGGTGAATGAAGAGTTTCATGCGCGGTTTAGTGCGACTGCTCGTCGGTATCGTTATGTGATTTTTAATCACCGCTATCGACCAGCGATTTTATCAAGTGGCGTTACGCATTTTCATTATCCACTTGATGAAAAAAGAATGCATAAAGCGGCGCAGGCCTTAGTCGGAGAACGTGACTTTACGTCATTCAGAGCAGTTCAGTGTCAGTCAAGAACGCCTTGGCGTAATGTGATGCATGTTAATGTCAGTCGTCATGGTCATTATGTGGTGGTGGATATTAAAGCGAATGCATTTGTTCACCATATGGTGAGAAACATTGTTGGCAGTTTGCTGGAGATCGGTTGTGGCAATCAAGAGGTTGATTGGATGGCCTATCTTCTTGAGTTAAAAGACCGAACCAAAGCCGCTGCCACAGCAAAAGCAGAAGGGCTCTATTTGGTCAGTGTAGATTATCCAGAGAAATTTGCGCTCCCGAGTAATGTGATGGGGCCTCTTTTTCTCAGTGATGAGCTGATGTAAATCGACGTTAACTTTATCTCATAATTACTGTAAATGGCATGGATGCTATTATTAACGAGGGTTATATGGAATTTATCAGTTTTATTATCGACTTTATTTTACATATCGATGTGCACCTTGCTGAACTGGTCAGAGATTATGGTTCGTGGGTATATGGTATCCTTTTTCTGATCCTATTTTGCGAAACAGGGTTAGTGGTTACACCATTTTTGCCTGGGGATTCGTTATTATTTGTTGCGGGCGCAATTTCCGCATTAGATAGCAATGATTTAAATGTCCACTTAATGGTCGTGTTAATGATAACAGCGGCGATTATTGGTGATGCTGTAAATTATACGATAGGCCGTATTTTTGGCGAAAAATTGTTTAGGAACCCAGACTCAAAAATCTTTCGTCGGGTCTATTTAGATAAGACCCATGCATTTTATGAAAAACATGGCGGTAAAGCGATTATATTGGCGCGTTTTGTGCCGATAGTCAGAACATTTGCACCTTTCGTTGCAGGAATGGGAAAAATGTCTTATCGTCATTTTGCCTTTTATAATGTGGCAGGGGCATTTATCTGGGTGTTATTATTCACCTATGCAGGTTATTTATTTGGTGATTTACCGATAGTACAAAAGAATTTGAAATTACTGATAGTCGCGATTATCTTTGTTTCAATTTTGCCGGGTATCGTTGAAATTATTCGCCATCGTCGTATCGCTATGAAAGAAAAGCGTGCGGCAGCGCAAAAAATCGATAACCGTTAGGCGGTTTAAAAAGTTTTTATCTACAGTGAGATATCATTGTGGTTTAATGGCAAAAAATTACATACTGGTGATAACCAGAGCGAATCAGACAAAAAGGTCCATTAATGAGCTGGATTGAAAAAATTTTAAAGAAAGGTAACTTGACCCAATCACATAAAGCCAATATCCCAGAAGGAGTTTGGACAAAATGCGATGGCTGCGGGCAAGTATTATATGGCGCTGAGTTAGAACGTAACTTATCCGTGTGTCCAAAGTGTGACCACCATATGCGTATTCACGCACGTCAGCGCTTAGAAGCCTTCCTGGATGAAAACTCTACAACGGAATTGGGCAGCGAGCTTGAGCCAAAAGATGTTCTTAAGTTCAAAGATTCAAAAAAATATAAAGACCGTATTACGGCAGCGCAAAAAGCAACGGGCGAAAAAGACGCGATTATCGTTATGAAAGGCACCCTTAAGGGAATGCCGGTGGTCGCAGCTGCATTTGAATTTGCTTTCATGGGCGGTTCAATGGCATCGGTGGTGGGGGCTCGTTTTGTCCGCGCTGTTGAGCAGGCACTGGAAGATAACTGTCCGCTGGTTTGTTTCTCGTCAAGTGGTGGTGCGCGTATGCAAGAAGCTTTGCTATCACTGATGCAAATGGCCAAAACCAGTGCAGCCTTGGCGAAAATGCAAGAGCGTGGTTTACCTTACATTTCAGTGTTGACTGACCCGACTATGGGGGGCGTTTCAGCCAGTTTAGCGATGTTAGGGGATATCAATGTGGCGGAGCCTAAAGCACTGATCGGTTTTGCCGGACCACGTGTTATCGAGCAAACAGTACGTGAAAAGCTACCACAAGGCTTCCAGCGCAGTGAGTTCTTACTCGAGAAAGGCGCTATAGACATGATAGTTCGTCGCCCTGAAATGCGTGATCGCTTAGCGGAAATATTGGCGATGTTAACCAATAAGCCTAGCTTCAGTGAAGCGCCTATTGTTGCGGCTGAAACGGTAGAAATCAATATTAATGCAATCGACGATATTGATACCGAGGAACCAGAAAAGGATTCTGCAAAGCTTAAAAAAGATGATGAGTAATTTAATCATTCCTACTGCCAAGTCTCCATTGGAGACTTGGCTTTCTTATCTCACTGACTTGCATAGCCAAAATATTGATATGGGGTTGGAGCGAGTAGGTCAAGTTGCTAGGCAAATGAACCTAACGCAACCGGCACCCCGAGTTATCACTGTCACCGGAACTAACGGCAAAGGAACAACTTGCCATACCTTAGAATCTATCTTTATGGCAGCTGGGCTAAAAGTTGGCGTGTACAGTTCTCCACATTTAGTACGCTACACGGAACGTGTGCGCATCCAAGGTGGAGAGCTTGCGGAGACTGATTTTTGTGAAGCATTCGCTAAGATTGAAGCCCAGCGCGGTAATATTTCACTAACTTATTTTGAATATGGCACTTTGGCGGCACTGCAATTATTCAAACAAGCTAAATTGGATATTGTGATCTTAGAAGTGGGATTAGGTGGGCGATTAGATGCAACAAATGTCGTTGACGCTGATATAGCGGCCATCACCAGTATTGCTCTTGATCACACAGATTGGCTTGGTTCAGACCGTGAACATATTGGTTATGAAAAAGCGGGTATCTTCCGGACAGGTCATTATGGCGTAGTCGGTGAGCCTGATATGCCTGCATCGATAGCGCAAGTGGCTACAAAACTCGGTACTTTATTGTTCCGTCGTGGTGCTGATTGGCACTATAGCCAACAAGCCGACAGCTGGACATGGCAAAGTTCGCAGCGTGAATGGCACAATCTGCCATTACCCAATGTGCCGTTAGCCAATGCAGCAACCGCCCTTGGTGTGGTGAGTTGCTTATTACTGATTGATGAAAATATTGCGCGGCAAGTCACGGACTCTGCTATTTATCAAGGGTTGAGGTCAGCACAGTTACCGGGGCGTTTTCAGGTTATCGGTGAACACCCCTTGTTGATCTTAGATGTGGCGCATAACCCACATGCTGCTGGGTATTTAGTGAGTAAATTGGCTGAATTACCTAAAGTTGATGGGCGTCGTATTCGTGCTGTTGTCGGTATGTTGGGTGATAAAGATATTAAAGGCACGCTTGAGTGTCTATCACAGCAAGTGACAGATTGGTATATTGCGCCATTGACTGAGTTTAGAGGGGCTGATGTTGCCGAACTTAGCCAACATTTGGTGCAAGCGAATGAATTTGATTCTGTAGAAAGCGCATGGCAACAAGCTTGTTTTGATGCAACGGAACAAGATGTGATTGTTGTGTGTGGGTCATTTCATACCGTAGCCCATGTCATGATGTTATTAGAAAATCAAAAAGGATAGTGCCGGTGGCTAGTAAATTTCAGAATCGTCTTGCTGGCGCCATTGTACTGGTTGCTGCGGGGGTTATCGTGCTCCCCGCACTGCTTGATGGCGATAAGAAATATAATGAAAATGAATTTGCGGCCATTCCTATCATACCTAAACCGGGTGATGAAGAAGATATTGAAGCGATTGCGCATAATGCTTCATCTGCATCTTCTGAAGGGGCTTCTGAGGCGATGCTATCAGAGGCTATAACGCAACAACAAAATGAACAAGCTGAGAATAGCATACCCGATACACAAACCAATATTCCTGCTGTATTGGAGCCTGTAAAACAGGCACAACCGGAACCTAAGCCAAAACCACAACCGAAAGTGGAGCCAAAACCGGAAGTGAAGCCAGAACCTAAACCAGAGCCTAAACCAGAACCTAAACCAGAGCAGAAGCCGCAAGGTAAAGCATTTGTGGTTCAAGTGATTGCACTCAATAATGCTGCCAAGGTTGAAGAGATAGTGGCGAAACTGCGGTTATCGGGGTATCAGGTTTACACTATTCCTGCAAGGCCGGTGAATAACAAACTAACACGGATTTATGTGGGACCAGAGGCTTCTAGACAGAAGCTAGAGTCTGCATTACCGGAACTTAATTCCATTACGGGAACAAAAGGGATAATTCAAACTTATAAACCTTAAATAAAAGATTCAATAATCCCTAAAAGGTAAGGGGATTTAGTAACTTACTGCGGCGATTATGATTTTTTCTTTTCGCCGCTATTTTTTTAAAATTGATAGAAAAATGGTTACGCAAACGTTTTCGTTTTCTGTTAGAATGCACTTCGCTGTTGTCGTGAGTGCGAATTTTGGAATGGAATATGGTCTGGATAGATTACGCAATAATTGCCATTATTGGCTTCTCGGCACTGGTAAGCTTGATCCGTGGGTTTGTACGTGAGGCGCTTTCATTAATCACTTGGGGTTGTGCTTTTTTTGTTGCAAGTACTTTTTATCCTTATTTAGCGGATTATTTTACCCGTTTTGAGGACATACTCGTGCGAAATGGCATTGCTATCGCTGCTTTATTTATTGCTACACTGATTGTGGGCGCTGTCGTTAACTATGTGATTAGCTCATTAGTACAAAAAACAGGGTTATCAGGCACTGATCGGGTTCTGGGGATCTGCTTCGGTGCGCTGCGTGGTGTGTTGATTGTCTCGGCATTGTTGTTCTTTCTCGATACATTTACACCCCTTCCTCAAAGTGAGGATTGGCAGCGTTCGGAACTTATTCCGCAGTTCAGCCATATAATCAGGTGGTTTTTTGACTACCTGCAAAATGCGTCAAGTTTCCTGCCGGAGAACATTTCTCCGTCTACCTGATGAGGAAAGACTAAATGTGCGGTATTGTCGGTATCGCCGGTGTTACACCGGTAAACCAATCAATTTATGATGCTCTAACGGTGCTTCAGCATCGTGGGCAAGATGCAGCAGGTATTGCCACTATTGATGGCACAAACAATATTCGTCTACGCAAAGCGAATGGCCTAGTCAAAGACGTGTTTGAAACACGTCATATGCTGAGATTACAAGGTTGTATGGGGTTGGGGCATGTTCGGTACCCGACCGCAGGCAGCTCAAGTGCATCGGAGGCTCAACCTTTCTACGTAAACTCGCCTTTTGGGATCACACTTGCTCATAATGGTAACCTGACAAACGCGCACGAGCTCACTCGGAGTTTATTTGAAACAGCGCGCCGCCATGTCAATACAACCTCAGATTCTGAAATTTTATTAAATGTGTTGGCTTATGAGTTGGATAGATTTGATCATTTTCCTCTTGAGCCAGATAACGTATTTAGCGCTGTTGCAGCCATGCATAAAAAACTACGCGGTGCTTATGCCTGTGTCGCCTTAATTATTGGTCATGGCATGTTAGCTTTTCGCGACCCTCACGGTATTCGCCCACTTGTTTTAGGTCGTCGAATTACTGAGAACGGTAAACATGAATACATGGTCGCTTCAGAAAGTGTGGCGCTTGATACGTTAGGGTTTGAGTTTTTACGGGATGTTGCACCGGGCGAGGCAATTTATGTCACCGAGAAAGGCCAATTGTTTACGCGTCAATGTTCGGATAACCCACAACTGACACCATGTATTTTTGAATATGTCTATTTTGCGCGTCAAGATTCCTTTATTGATAAAGTCTCCGTTTATAATGCAAGGCTGCGTATGGGGCAGAAACTTGGTGCAAAAATTGCGCGCGAGTGGGATGATTTAAATATTGATGTGGTGATCCCAATTCCTGAAACGTCATGTGATATTGCACTCGAAATCGCACACATTCTGGATAAACCTTATCGTCAAGGGTTTGTGAAAAACCGTTATGTAGGCCGTACATTTATCATGCCTGGTCAACAAGAACGCCGAAAATCCGTTCGTCGTAAGCTGAATGCGAATCGTGCAGAGTTCCGTGATAAAAACGTCCTGCTAGTGGATGACTCTATTGTCCGTGGCACGACGTCAGAGCAAATTGTCGAGTTAGCGCGTGAAGCAGGCGCTAAAAATGTGTACTTTGCATCAGCGGCTCCGGAAGTGCGTTTCCCTAATGTGTATGGCATTGATATGCCAAATGCTAATGAGCTAATTGCACATGGCCGTGAAGTCGATGAAATCCGCAAATTAATTGGTGCTGATGGCCTAATTTTTCAAGATTTAGTCGATTTGGTGGATGCCGTACGTGAAGAAAATCCCGAAATTACCGAGTTTGAATGTTCTGTATTCGATGGTATTTATATCACCAAAGATATTGACCAAAGCTACTTAGACTATCTGGAAAACTTACGTAAAGATGACGAATTAAAGTTAAAAGATAAGAGTGAAGTTGAAGATCTTGAAATTTATAACGAAGGCTAAACTTTCGTCATAACAGAATATAATTGAATACCTGCCTTTTGGCGGGTATTTTTTATGTAACGCTATAAATTACAGTTATATCTGATTTGAAATAATAGGTAGCCGAGTAGGCTAGAGGAAACTTATTGCTTATTTGGAGCTACGTATGATTGACTTCGATTCCCTCCCTGAGGTTCTTAAACCATTTGCAGACAAAATCAAAGCCACGAAAAAATCGCTTGTTGAAATGAGGCTGTTCCCTGTTAAAGATTATGTCTTATGGGAGAGTCGAGTAGGAGGTATGCCATATTTACCTCTCGATGAGCAATACCCAACAAACAGTGAGGGAACACCGCTTAAGCTACTCGCTCAAATTAATTTTGCTCACATGCCTAAATTAGAAAACTACCCAGAAAAAGGGCTATTGCAGTTTTTTATTGGGGGAGATGATCTCTATGGCGCTGACTTTGAACAAAGGCAAAAACAAGAAGATTTCCGTATCATATACAGGGAAAATATCATTGAAGATGCCAGCCAACTGACACAAGATTTTTCCGCTATCATTGCAGCCCACTCGGATGATTACTACACCCCCATTGACCATCAATATGGCATCGAATTTAATCCAGTTGAACAATATATCAGTATCGACGATTTTCAATTTGGACAAAAAATTCTGGGGGTTGATAACCTTTATGACTATGAAGAACAGTTTGACGGTGAGGATTTCTATGATGAATGGATTGAACCCTATAGTGACACTTTTGAATCAGGCGCTCATTGCATTGGGGGATACCCATTCTTCACTCAAACAGACCCAAGGGAATATGAGGAAGAGATCCAACAATATGAATTGCTTTTACAAATAAATACCGACTATGAAATTGGTATTATGTGGGGAGATATGGGGGTAGGAAACTTCTTTATTCATCCTGATGACTTGAAAAAACGTGACTTTAGTCGTGTTGTGTATAATTGGGATTGTGGCTAATAGGCTAAATTGTCGACATACTTTGGACTACAGCGCAGTTGGTCTCTGCAATCTTAGTGAGTTTTGTATATAATGCCGTAAGTATAGTGAATAGGGCAGCGAAATGAAAAAACTGATCATTGGGTTAACTGGAGCTAGTGGGGCGATTTATGGCATCCGTTTGCTTGAAGTATTACAACCTGTTAAAGAGGTTGAAACCCATTTGGTGATGAGTGCGGCTGCCCGACAAACATTAGCATTAGAAACGACTTACAGTGTGAAAGACGTTCAATGCCTTGCTGATCATAACTATGACAGCCGTGATATTGCCGCAGCGATTTCTTCAGGTTCTTTTCGAACGGCAGGAATGGCGATTATGCCTTGTACGATGAAAACGCTATCAGGTATTGTACATAGTTATACCGACACCCTAGTTACAAGGGCGGCAGACGTTGTACTCAAAGAAGGCAAAAAGCTAGTGCTAGGGGTACGTGAGACCCCGTTGCATGTTGGCCATTTAAAGTTGATGGTACAGGCCGCCGAAATGGGCGCCATTATTATGCCCCCAATGCCTGCTTTTTACCATCAACCAGAAACTATCCAAGATATTGTCAACCAAACAGTTAATCGCGTCCTCGACCAATTTGATATCGAGCTGGAGCATGACTTATTTAACCGCTGGCAAGGCGCAAAATAGTCGCTATTCATTCTCATTATGAGTAACAAGTATGTCAGTCAAAGCCTCTTTTAAGTTGATAAATTCAAACTGAAAACCCGCTTCCTCTAACCGTTTAGGAATAGCCTGCTGCCCGCCTAAGACTAATATAGCTGACTCCCCGAGTATCGCTTTTATGGCAAAGGCAGGTGTTCGAATAAAGGCAGGGCGGTTAATGACATCACCAAGAATGGCGGTAAATTGGTCATTATGTACAGGATATGGCGCAGTCATGTTGAATGGGCCTGATAGTGCGGGGGTATCCAATAGGAAGCAAATTGCGTTTACCATATCGTTGATATGTATCCACGGCATAAATTGTTTACCATGACCTATTGGGCCACCAGCTCCCATTTTAAATATAGGCAGTATTTTTGCCAGTAAACCGCCATTTGCTGATAAAACTAAACCTGTACGCAATAAGCAAACGCGAGTTTTATCTGATTGTGCATTAAGCGCGAGAGCTTCCCAATGTTGTGCCAGCTGGTGAGTAAACTCATCGTGTGGTTGTTCATCTTCAGTGACGACGGCTTGCCCCTGATCTCCGTAGTATCCAACGGCTGAGCCTGATAAAAATACCTGAGGTGGCGTTTCGCTCGCAATAATTAAATCACTAAGGCGCTGAGTGAGCATCCAACGACTATCACAAAGGCGTTTTTTCTGCTCATCAGTCCAGCGCTTTTCTGCGATAGGTTCACCTGCTAAATTAATGACCGCATCAAAATCATTTAAATGGGTTCGATCATTTAATGATGTCCAGCTTTCAACGGCTTTGCTAAAAAGACTATAAACTTTTTGGGGGGAGCGGCTGAGTACCGTTACCTGATGACCAAGGGAAATGAGTTTTTGGATGAGTGGTGTACCGATTAGCCCTGTACCACCGGTTATGAGTATTTTCATTATTATCCCCGCCATATTTCAAACAGCAACGTTGTTACTTGCATTCTGTCACCTTAGCTACATGCTGAAGTATGTTCCTAAGGATCTCACTTTGTAGCGCCATGAACTAACTATAGCATCTGTGAATGTAATTTGTATGATTTACTAGGCTATCTAAAAACGAATCTTATTAATCTTGCGATAAGAAGTGATTTTTGGGATAGCAACCAAATGCAAATTCAGCTAGGATCGTTAGCTAAATGTGAGCCAAAAGCATCTTTTGTATTGTCTAACATGTTGTGGCAATCAATCTATGGCATAAGCCGTTTAAGGCTAAATTTTAAAAGGTTTATAGGATGGGACAGCAGACTGAACTCGTTGAATGGGTAGACATTGTTGATGAGGACAATACGGTGATTGCTCAGGCAACACGAAGCCAGATGCGAGCAGAGAATTTACGCCACCGTGCAACTTATATCGTTGTGCATGATGGTATGGGGAAAATTTTAGTCCAGCGACGTACGGATATTAAAGATTTTCATCCAGGTTTATTAGATGCGACAGCGGGGGGAGTTGTCACACAAGGGGAAAATATTCTTGATTCAGCTAAGCGTGAAGCTGAAGAGGAGCTCGGTATCGCTGGCGTTCCATTTGCAGAGCATGGGCATTTTTATTTTGAAGATGACTATTGCCGCGTATGGGGTGGGCTATTTAGTTGTGTCAGTCATGGCCCTTTTGCACTGCAAGAAACGGAAGTTGTAGAGGTGAGCTGGCTAACACCGAAAGAAATCAGTGCGCGCTGTGATGAATTTACCCCTGATTCCCTCAAAGCCCTTTCTTTATGGCTAACGCGTAATAATGAGCCAGAGAAAACCATTACTTGTGCTGAAAACTCTTAGAACGTCAGTATTAAATGTTTAAAGGGCTATTATATTTAGCTCTTTAGATTGTTTCTATCATATTGAAATTTCCAGCAAGGTTATTTCTCATCTAATATATAACTATTAGTTATATCAATCTTATATGTTGCACGATGTATTCATTTCAACTCTATATATAATGTGACCTGTATCTTTCCACGACATTATGTAATTGCTTAATGTATAAAATAATATTATTGAGAGAATAATAATGACAATTCATAAGGAAGATTTCCTTTTAAAACAACACCTAGAGAATGTAACCAATAAAGCCCGCGAAATCATGGAGCGTGAGGGAATTGAAGCGTTAATTGCGACAGTGGGTGATAATTTTTATCATTTAACGGGATTTGCTAGTTTTTTTATGTATACCTTTAGGCAAACAGGATCTGCTATTGCTGTTATTTTTCGCGATCCTTCTATTCAATCACTGGTTATTATGAATGAATTTGAAGCGGCAAATTTAACGCTTCAAATGCCTAATGCACAAATTAAAACTTTCCCAATTTGGGTGGATGTGGATGACCCTTATAATCCGGAAAATGGCAAAGTAGTTAAAGAAAGGCCGATTAATAGTCCGGTTGAAACCATTTTTAATTTATTAAAAGACGCATTGTCAGAGGCAGGGGTTCATGGCAAACCGGTTGCGATTGAATTAAATCAAATTACTCATACGGGTAAAACATGGCTGGATAAAGTGATCCCAAATTTGAACCTTGTTGACTCTTCTCCTTTATTTAATGAACTTCGTATGATTAAAAGCGAGTGGGAAATTGCTCACTTGAGAAAATCTGCACAAATTACTGAGGCGGGTATTGCGGCTGCAAGCCAACTGATTAAAGTGGGTTGTACCTCTGCACAATTAACAGCGGCCTTTAAAGCCCGAGTGATGGAATACCCAGAGACAAATTACAGCCGTTTTCACCTTATTTCGGTTGGCAGTGATTTCTCACCAAAAATGTTACCTGATGACGTACCGGCTAAAGAAGGAGATTTAATTAAATTTGACTGTGGCGTCGATGTGGCGGGTTATGGTGCAGATATTGCTCGCACCTTTGTTGTTGGCAAACCGAATGAAAAAGTCAGTGCGATTTATCAAACTATTTTGAAAGGCCATCAATACATGCTAAGCCGTATAGCACCTGGAGTGGCATTAAGTGATGTATTCAATGAAACGATGGCTTTGATTCGTTCTTCCGGTTTACCTCATTATAACCGTGGGCATTTAGGGCATGGTGATGGTGTATTTGTTGGGTTAGAGGAAGCGCCTTTTGTGAGTGCTGCGACGACTGAAGTGTTTCGTGCAGGGATGGTCATGAGCTTAGAAACGCCATATTACGGGATTGGCGTCGGGGGTATTATGATTGAGGATATGCTACTTATCACTGAAAATGGTGTTGAAATGCTAAGCCACTTGCCTCGTGAATTGGTCTCTTTAGGGTAGTGGAATAAGGAATTTGCTATGAAATGGTATCACTATTTAGTTATTTTCCCGATATTGGCGTTAACCGTGGGCATTTATTTTGTTAACCAAGTTGAACCTTTCATCATGGGTTTACCATTCTTAATGTTTTGGATCGTTGTGTGGGTGATTATTACTGCTTTAGTTATGTTACTGATAAATGTATTAGATAGTAAAAATACTAAGGAAAGCTCATGAGTTCCTCATTAATTATTATTATCGCATTTTTCTTTTTTAGTATTTATTTGGCTATTCGCGCTAAAAAAGGCAAAACGATGGATCACGAGGGGTGGTCTGTTGGCGGGCGTAGCTATGGGGCATTGTTAGTTTTCCTTCTAAGCGCAGGGGAAATCTATACCACATTTACATTCCTTGGTGGGAGTGGTTGGGCATACGGTAAAGGGCCTGCAATTCTCTATACACTGGCCGTCAATGCTTTCATGGGGATCTTTTTGTATTGGGTACACCCAAGGGTATGGCGTTTTGCAAAAGATAACGATGTTAGAACAATATCTGAATTCTTTACTAAGAAATATAATAGCCAAGGGTTAGGGTTATTAATTAGTTTAATTTCCATTGCGGCAATGGTGCCTTTATTTGTTTTGCAACTTAAAGGATTGGGGATTATTGTTTCCCAAGCGTCTTATGGTGCGATCCCTGCAGATATGGCGATTTGGATTGGTATTATTGCTGTTACATTATTTGTGATGATCTCGGGTATTCATGGTTCAGCTTGGACATCGGCACTGAAAGATTTAATGATTTTAGTCGTGGTGCTATTTATTGGGATCTATATCCCGTTACATTACTACGGTAGCTTTGGTGATATGTTTAAAGCTATCGATACTGCTATGCCAAGTTTCTTAACATTTCCGGAAACAGGCCTAAATATCCCGTGGTATATTTCTACTATTTTCTTATCGGTGGTCGCTTATTTTTGTTGGCCACACTATATGGCGGCAGTATTTACTGCTAAAGATGAAAAATCACTTAAGCGTAATAGTATTTTAATTCCTGCTTATAGTTTGATTATGTTATTTGCCTTTTTTGTGGGTTATGCGGCGATATTGCAGATCCCACATCTTGAAGGCGCTGGGGTCGATTTATCACTATTTGAAATATCGAAAAGTACGTTTTCGCCTATCGTGGTTGGCTTTATTGGCGCGGCAGGGATGCTAACGGCATTAGTGCCAGGTTCAATGCTATTACTCACAACCTCAAATATGCTCGCGGGTGTATTGCAAAAAGCGTTAGGAGTGAGTGAAGAGAAACGTCAATCAGGTGTTTACGCACGCTTCATGGTGCCACTGGTTGCATTAGTGAGCCTCTATTTCATATTCCACAGTAATGACACGTTAGTCGCGATAATGTTGTTAGGGGTGAATATCGTGGCGCAGTTCTTTCCTGCGTTATTGATGAGTTTTAAACAACATAATCTAATGACCTCCGCTGGTGCTATTAGTGGTATTAGTGCAGGAGTATTATTCCTAGCAGTCACATATATTGAGAAAATTTCATTGGCACAATTGTTCCCTTGGTTAGGGGAAGGGTTAAGCTTTATGAATATCGGTATTGCTGCATTTGTTCTGAATATTATTGTGGCAGTGGTTGTTTCATTATTTACCCGTAAAAAATAATATTGTTTGATTAAATAAAATACCCGCCAGTATGATGCGGGTATTTTTATGTTAACTATTTACGTGATAGTTGAACACAGAAAACACCTGCGATCACTAAGCCAATCCCCAGTATTTTTCCAAGTGGTACGGGGGTTTGTGGCATTCCAAACCAGCCAAAGTGTTCTATTAAAGCTGAAATTAGTAGCTGCCCTATGATAACCATTACAAAGAAAGTCGAACTGCCAATTTTGGAACTAAAATAAGCGCTGAGGTGAGATAAAGCATACCTGCAATTCCGCCAAACCAAATCCAGATAGGTTGTTGGAAAAGGGCAATACTAAAATTTGGCTTCGGTACTTTAAATATAAATAATAATGGAATGAGCACGATAATACTGATAATCAATGAAATAGCGGTTGCCCATAATGGATGGCCTAATTGGCGTGCTAAAAGTGCATTACTTGCCGCTTGAATAGGGACAACGACGCCCGAAAATAGAGCCACTAACGCCAAAAGTAGTGCAGATAATGACAGTGTAGACATATAAACCTCGGTGTTAACAGGAGATCATTATTGATTTAAGGTGAGCTTAATGAGTGGGAGACTGATTGGGAAATGAACAATTTTATAAGGTACTATTCGTCAAATGGATAACTTAAGAAGATTAGATTTAAATCAATTGGTTACCTTGTTGGTTTTGTTACGCGAGCGTCATGTTAGCCGCGCGGCTGAGGCGTTACATAAAAGCCAACCTGCGGTTAGTCATACACTGAACCAGTTGCGCGAACTGTTTCAAGACCCATTATTGGTTCGCCAGCAAGGGCAGTACCAATTAACGAGTAAGGCGGGTGCTTTGTATGCGCCATTATTAAATGCGCTAGGGCAGCTCGATTATTTGATTTCTCAACAAAATTTCCGACCCGAGTTGTGTCACCGCCAGTTTAATATCGCGTTATCTGACTATGGTGCAGCGATTATTACTTTACCACTCACACGCTATTTGCGGTCACATGCCCCTGATGTAGATTTGAAAATTTGGCATTGTAGCCGTGAAGAAATGCAGACTAAATTGCAAGAAGGGAGTTTAGACTTGGCATTTGGGGTGTTCAATTCATTGGATAATACCTTACAGGCACAGTCTGTTTTTCAAGACCGCATGGTCAGTGTGGCAGATAAATCGATTTGCCCCAAAGGGGAGATGACGCTACGTGAATGGCTTTCATATCCACATATTGCTGTCAGTATGAAACCTGTTGATGCAAATGAAGTGGATATTCAATTAAAGCGTTTAAATCTACAACGACGCGTAGCGGTGACCGTGCCTTATTGGCAAGTAGCGCCAACATTAGTTGAAAATACAGACTTAATTTTAACGGTCGCTCGGAAAGTTTTCCCACAAGAAATGAGCGAACAATATGTCATATTTGAGCCACCGATTAACATTCCTTTACTTGACTTTCAGATGGTATGGCATGAGCGCAGTGATACAGATAATGCATTAAATTGGTTAAGAGAAATCATTGCCAATTTATTAAAATAATAAAAAATGCCAACCAGTTAAGTGAACTGGTTGGCATTCATCGACATCATAGACTTAACTGTTTTTATACGTTTTCGTTCTGTACCGCTTGGATAGCAGTTAACGCAACGGTATAAACGATATCATCAACTAATGCTCCACGAGATAGGTCATTGACGGGTTTACGCATACCTTGCAGCATTGGACCGATAGACACTAAGTCAGCAGAACGTTGTACGGCTTTATATGTGGTATTACCGGTATTCAAGTCTGGGAAGATAAACACCGTAGCTTTACCTGCTACCGGGGAATTAGGTGCTTTCGATTTAGCGACATCAGCCATCACCGCAGCATCATACTGTAATGGACCATCAATCATCAGGTCAGGGCGTTTTTCTTGCGCTAAGCGTGTTGCTTCACGTACTTTCTCAACGTCACTACCTGCACCGGAGTTACCTGTAGAGTAAGAAATCATCGCAACGCGTGGGTCGATACCAAACGCTTTTGCAGAATCCGCAGATTGGATAGCGATTTCGGATAATTGTTCTGCGGTTGGGTCTGGGTTGATAGCACAGTCACCATAAACAAACACTTGCTCAGGTAATAGCATGAAGAAGACGGAAGACACTAATGAGCTACCCGGCGCCGTTTTAATTAATTGCAACGGTGGGCGAATCGTATTTGCAGTGGTATGAACCGCACCAGACACAAGGCCATCAACTTCGCCTTTTTCGAGCATCAATGTTCCTAGAACCACGTTATCTTCCAGTTGTTCACGTGCAACAACTTCGGTCATCCCTTTGTTCTTACGCAGTTCAACGAGACGCGAAACGTATTCTTCACGGACTTTAATTGGATCAACGATTTCAATACCGGTGCCTAATTCAATACCTTGAGCCGCAGCAACACGACGAATTTCTTCAGGGTTACCTAACAGAACACATGTCGCGATACCACGGTCAGCACAGATAGAAGCCGCTTTAACGGTACGGGGTTCATCACCTTCAGGTAGAACGATACGTTTGCCCGCTTTACGTGCTAATTCAGTCAACTGATAGCGGAATGCTGGCGGAGATAAACGGTTTGGACGTTCTGAGTCAGCAACCAGTGATTCAATCCATTCACTGCTAATATGGCGAGCGACATAGTTTTGGATTTTTTCAATACGCTCATGGTCATCTGCGGGGACTTCTAAGCTGAAGCTTTGCAGATTCAAAGACGTTTGCCATGTGTTACTTTTGACCATGAAAACAGGTAGGCCAGTTTCAAATGCTTGTTCACATAATTGGCGGATTGGTGCATCAATGTTGTAACCGCCGGTGAGCAGGACAGCACCAATTTCGACACCATTCATCGCTGCAAGGCAGGCAGATACCAGCACATCAGGACGGTCCGCTGAGGTCACTAATAAAGAACCCGGACGGAAGTGTTCAAGCATGTGTGGAATACTGCGGGCACAGAAAGTCACTGATTTAACGCGGCGAGTTTTAATTTCACCTTCGTTAACAATCTCAGCACCTAAGTGTTTTGCCATATCAATTGCACGGGTTGCGATTAAGTCAAAATTCCATGGAATTGATGCAAGAACAGGTAAATTCAAGGAGACGAGTTGCTTGGTATCGAGGTTTGCAACGGTCGCTTTAGTTGAGTCATCAAAGATTTCAGACAGGTCAGGGCGTGTACGGCCTTGTTCATCAACAGGTGCATTGACCTTGTTAATGATGACACCAATAATATTTTTATTACGTTGACCGCCAAATTCATTACGGACCAGTTCCAAACGTTCTTGCATTTGAGTAATACTGCTATTACCAGGTGCAGTAACAAAAACAATTTCAGCACCCAGTGTTTTGGCAATTTCATAGTTCAATGATTGTGCAAAGGAATGCTTACGAGTAGGAACAAGACCTTCAATCAGGATAACTTCTGCATTTTTTGTGTGGTCATGGTAACGAGCCACAATTTCTTCCATTAATACATCTTTTTTAGATGAAGTCAGAAGTGATTCAACGTATTCCATTGTTAATGGTTCAACAATGGTGGTAATACTTGAATGCGAACGCAGGACTTCTGTTGTTTGATCTTTGTTTCCAGAGACACGTGGCTGCGCAATAGGCTTGAACACGCTCAGTTGGACACCTTTTTCTTCCATTGAACGAACGACACCTAAGCTAACGCTGGTTAAACCAACACTGGTGCCTGTAGGTATTAACATAATTGTACGGGACACGGGAACCTCTTTGTTTCGGTTACTCTAATGATAAAACGTTACCGCCAGCAAATTGCTGGCGGTAGAAGTGACTTATGCGGTTAAACGCGCAGTATCTTGGGCGATAACCAATTCTTCATTGGTTGCGATAACCAGCGCTGGGCGGCTGTTATCGGTAGTGATTAAACCTTCTTTACCGAAACGAGCGGCTAAGTTGCGTTCATGGTCATATTCGAAACCAAGGATAGCCAGTTTTTTCAGGGTGATTTCACGAACTTGTGCTGAGTTTTCACCAATACCACCCGTGAAGATAATAGCATCAAGACGGCCTTCCATCAGGGCGCTATATGCACCTACATATTTTGCTAAACGATGGCAAAATACGTCCATTGCACGAGTTGCTTCTTCTGCTTTACCGTAGTTATCTTCAACATAGCGGCAGTCGCTTGTCACACCTGTCAGACCTAACAGACCTGATTCTTTCGTCAGCATTTTGTTGATTTGTTCAACGCTCATACCTAACGAGTCGTGTAAATGAAAGATAATAGCAGGGTCAATATCACCACTACGGGTACCCATGACTAAGCCTTCTAAAGGCGTCAGTCCCATTGAGGTATCAACACATTTACCGTTAACGATAGCGGTTACAGAACCCCCGTTACCTAAATGACAAGTGATAACATTTAATTCATCAACAGGCTTGTTTAATTTTTTAGCCGCTTCACGAGAGACATAATAATGGCTGGTACCATGTGCACCATAACGGCGAATACTGTGTTCTGAATACAATTCGTATGGTAGAGCATACAGATAGGACTCTTGTGGCATGGTCTGATGGAATGCCGTGTCGAAGACCGCAACATTTTTGTTAATCAGGTGCGGGAAAGATTTTCTCGCTTCTTCAATACCAATAAGATGAGCAGGGTTATGCAGTGGTGCAAATGGAATAGCCGCTTCGATACCTTTAATCACATCATCAGTGATCAAGACAGATGAGGTGAATTTCTCGCCGCCGTGAACAATACGGTGGCCGATGGAGGTGATCTGCTCTGATAGCTCAGGTTTTTCAGCAAGAATTGTATTAACAATGAAATTCAATGCTTCGCTATGCGCCGCGCCAGCACCTAAAGGTGCTTCTTTTTTAGCACCATCCATTTTCCACTTAATACGGGCTTCAGGGAGGTTGAAACACTCAGCTAAACCGGATAAAAATTCATCTCCATTAGTTGGATCGATGATGGCGAATTTCAATGAGGAGCTACCGCAGTTTAGAACCAGTACCAGCTTACTTGACATGGAAATACCTATCGTTAATTGTTGTTGTGAAGCCTTTAAACAGCGAAAGACTTAGAATAAAAATCGTTGTCGCTAGAGCCTAGCGCATTTATTACCTGCTACTTTATGATTGACATCATGTTAATGGTGAAAAGTTAGCGTGAGTGGTAATTTTAATGGGTTCCATAAACACTCGTTATGCTTTCTTTGCGAAATTATTTAAGGAAATATTTCGCATTTTGTGTTGAAATAACGACCAGAACCCCAATATATAACTGTTGTCTATCTTTTTTATCACACCGTTTTTTAATCTCTATAACTCACATATATTGGACTTTTTAAAGTAACCTCATGTTAATCATAAACATCTGGATGTAACAAATTAGATAGATAAAGCTACAAAGTAACAATTTCAACAGCAATTCTAAATAGGGCTGATTCTACTAAAAATATTTTATATTTTATACGTTTTTTTTAAAAATAGGTTGTTTGATTGATTAAAATCATAAGTGACGTATAAGGCTGTGTTACAGCGTGGGGGGAACCCTGCTATGAGAATAGCTGATTTTAAATGAATTAGCTCATTTTAAGGTAAATTTAATGACGTTGTTTTGTTATCTTAAGTGTGCGTTCACTGCCACAATGGCGTAAGCTTATACATTATTGCATTAGTTTGAGTAGTCGATAGGAAACGTTTCATGAGTACATTACAAAGTCCCCCCCCTGGTTTCTTTAAGCGCTTTAGATTAGGAAATCGCTATCTGAAGACCTTTCCTATGGAGAAAAAACTTTCGCCTATTTTTCCTGAGATCCGCATTAACAAAGCGGTTCGTTTTGGCATTCGTTATATGCCACCGATTGCCGTTTTTACGTTAGCGTGGCAAATCGCACTGGGTGGGCAGTTGGGGCCGGCAATAGCGACCGCACTGTTTGCCTGTAGTTTGCCAATGCAAGGTTTATGGTGGTTAGGAAAACGTGCTGCTACGCCATTACCATCAAGTTTACTAAGCTGGTTTCATGAAATTCGTGAGAAATTTAGCGAGGCGGGAATTGCGATGGCGCCGATTGAGCATCAACCTGATTATATGGCACTTGCGGACTTATTAAAACGTGCGTTTAAGCAGTTAGATCGTTCCTTTATGGAAGATATTTGAGAATAAAACACAGTACATTTTTGTTAAAAGGTAGATTTAACAATAAGTAATGCAGAAACCGTGTTTAGATCAATAAAAACAGTGTTTTCACTGTCTATGATATAAGTTGAATGCGAAGATAAGCCATACTTTTCTGTAGGAGAGCCATAATGGAAATGACTAACGCACAACGCCTGATTTTATCGAATCAGTATAAAATGATGACCATGCTTGATCCTGATAATGCAGAGCGTTACCGTCGTTTACAAACGATTATCGAACGCGGCTTTGGGTTGCAAATGCGTGAGCTAGATAGGGACTTTGGGCATTTAAGTGAAGATACATGCCGTACTGTGATTGATATCATGGAAATGTACCATGCATTGCAAGTCTCCTATAGCAATATGGACAATAAGCAAGATATTGATGGCCGTCGCGTGCAGTTTTTAGGCTTTGATGCGGCGACCGAAGCGCGTTATTTGAGCTATGTTCGTTTTATGGTTAATACCGAAGGGCGTTATACCCATTTCGACAGCGGAACTCATGGCTTTAATTCGCAAACACCGATGTGGGAAAAATATAACCGCATGTTAGCGATTTGGCACGCCTGTCCTCGTCAGTATCATTTATCCTCGGTAGAGGTTTCCCAGATCTTAAACGCCTAATGCTCGTCATTCTTCGCGCTGTTGCGTTGTTGGCTGCGTTCGGCTACTCGGGTCACATACTTGTGTATGCTCCCCGAGATATCCTTTCTGGCCGCCTAGCAACAGCACGAATAATTTAGTGCACTAAGTTTGACTCTCTTCTCATGATTTCTACGTCTTTTACGTATTTGAAACTCAGCGTTAGGCTAAATTCTTAATTATTTAACATATTGAGGTTGCGTATGTACGCTTGTTTATCGTTAACTAGTCGTTAAATCGATTCAACTTTGTATGTGAATAACAAAACTAAAGAGGTAAACGTGAAATTAAAGGCAAAAGGGTTTCTTTTCGATCTGGATGGTACATTAGCAGATTCGCTTGCTGTCGTTGAGCGTTGTTGGTGTAAATTTGGTGAGCGTATTGGTAAAAGTGCTGAGGAAATCATTAGCTATATCCATGGAAAACCTGCATTGACCAGTTTGCGCCATTTTTTACCGCATGCGAGTGACAAAGAAATTATGGATTATTTTCGTTGGTTAGAAAAAATGGAGAGTGAAGATACCGAAGGTGTCGTAGCTTTACCCGGCGCGATCAACTTGTTATCACGTTTAAATGAAATAGGTGCCCCTTGGGCCATCGTCACTTCTGGAACGGTGCCAATTGCTCACGGTCGTCAGCAAGCCGCAGGTTTACCTGAACCAAAACATTGGGTCACATTTGAAAAAGTGACTAAGGGTAAGCCAGATCCTGAACCTTTTTTGTTAGGTGCAGATATTCTTTCTTTGCCTCCAAAATCGTGTATTGCTTTCGAAGATGCAACCGCAGGCATCCATTCTGCACTTAGCGCGGGTTGCCAAGTGGTAGCGGTGCATGCACCAGAAGGGATGGCTCGTCGGGATGAAATTAATATAATTGTGAGTTCGCTGGAACAAATTTCCGTTATGGGACCAGACAATAATGGTGATTATGAACTTTTAGTGTCTAAATTAGGTTAATCGTGATCTAATCAAAGAAATTCTCCGTAAAACGTGGTTAACTAAAGAAAATCTTTAGCAATGTTTTTTTTCGTCGAAAGGGGATATTTTGAACGGAGAATTGCTGTGGGTATTAACCCTCCTACTGATCGCGATCGTTTTATTTACCACAAATAAAATCCGCATGGATGTGGTCGCGTTATTGGTGATCGTCGCTTTTGTGTTGAGTGATACCTTAACGCTACAGCAGGCAACCGCAGGGTTTGCTGATCCTAATGTATTGTTAATCGCCGCTTTGTTTGTTATTGGTGATGGTCTTGTCCGTACAGGGATAGCTTATCAGATGGGGGACTGGCTTGTTCGCGTTGCGGGAAACAGTGAGAGCAAAATGTTGGTTTTTTTGATGATCACTGTTTCAGGCCTTGGGGCATTTATGAGCTCAACGGGGGTCGTGGCTATTTTCATCCCTGTGGTGCTGAGCGTCGCTTCCCGCATGAAAACATCACCAAGCCGCTTAATGATGCCACTTGGTTTTGCTGGGCTTATCAGCGGTATGATGACTCTGGTGGCAACGCCTCCCAATATGGTAGTGAATAGTGAGTTGTTGCGCGAAGGTATTGACGGTTTTAAATTTTTCTCAATTACCCCTATCGGTATTTTGATTTTACTCGCGGGTATTGCCTACATGTGGCTGACTCGTCGTTGGCTAGGGAGTAATGAACCCGATAAACTCCCTGAGCGTTATCAGCGTACTTTTCGTGATTTAATCCGTGACTATAAACTAACGGGCAGGGCTCGTCGCCTAGCTATTCGTAAAGGCTCCCCATTGATAGGTCACACACTTGACGAGCTACATTTACGTTCACGTTATGAAGCTAACGTGGTCGGTATAGAACGTTGGCGTAAATTCCGTCGTGTCATGGTCAGTGCTACCGGCGGAACGGAGCTACGTGAACGTGATGTTTTGTTAGTTGATATTTCGGTAAGCGATGATGATTTGCGCCAATTTTGTGGTGAAAAATTGCTTGAGCCTATGATTTTGCGGGGGGATTATTTTTCGGATCAATCTCGTGATGTGGGTATGGCTGAAGTTTCCATGAACCCTGATTCAGAGTTACTAGGTAAATCCCTCAGAGAGATTAAATTTCGTACTCGTTATGGCCTTAATGTGGTCGGGCTCCGCCGTGACGGTAAAGCATTAAGCGGTAAATTAGTCGATGAACCGTTAAGACTTGGTGATATATTATTGGTTATTGGGGATTGGAAGTTGATCCGTGTTTTGTCAACAAAACCCCGTAATTTTATTGTGCTAAATTTTGCAGCTGAGGTTGAAGCAGTTGCGCCAGCTTCATCTCAAGCACCTCATGCATTGTTTTGCCTTGCGCTGATGGTAGCCATGATGGTAACCAATGAGGTTCCAAATTTTATTGCAGCACTCATTGCTTGTTTGTTGATGGGAAAATTTCGCTGTATTGATATGGAAAGCGCGTATAAATCTATTCACTGGCCAAGCATCATTCTCATTGTGGGGATGATGCCGTTTGCGATCGCTTTGCAAGAGACAGGCGGTATAGCTCTTGCGGTTGATGCCCTAATGAAGGTTGCAGGTGGGTTAGGGCCGCATGTGATGTTACTGTGCCTATTTATCTTGTGTGCCACTATTGGGTTGTTTATCTCTAACACTGCTACAGCAGTATTAATGGCACCTATCGCGATTGCTGCCGCACGGCAAATGGAAGTCTCTCCTTTACCCTTTGCAATGGTCATTGGTATCGCTGCATCTGCTGCATTTATGACTCCGGTTTCATCACCAGTTAATACCTTAGTACTGGGTCCTGGTGGCTATAAATTTTCTGATTTTTTGAAAATGGGAGTACCATTTACCATTATAGTTATGTTTATTAGTGTAGCGGTTATTCCGATACTGTTTCCTTTTTAAGTACACATAAAAATAATTTCAAAAAAAGCTCTATGATATATTAGAGCTTTTTTGCTATTAAAATTAATGATATTTTTAATGTTTAATATATTGCAAAATAGAACTTACTATTGATATTTTCTTTTTTAATATATGCCAATTATCAATAAAAATAATCCCAAATGAATAGAGGGGATATGATAAATTTAATTTTGATTAATGTGATTTGAAAATTAGCGGAGGGCGGAACTATCAATTTTTGAGTTAATGTATTTATTCCTTAACACTCAAGAGTATTTTCTACAACGATAGACTACAATATAAAATGAGTAAAAGTTGATTAAACTATTTAATCAGAGGCACTTAAAGCTCATTGACTACTAATAAATTAATAATATTTAAGCAGGTATAAAACACCACACCTTATATGTTAATTACTAATTTCATCTAAAGAAAGAGTAAAGCTCGGAACGAAGGTTTTCATAAAATATTCCATTTCTGGACTATTTCTTTCGACGAGCATTTTTTCAAGGCGTCTTTTAGCGAGTTTAAATTCACTGTTGCCTGCTGAAAGTTCTTCTAAACATTTTAAATAAGCGCATAAGGTGTCTGCTTGTTTCACGATAAAGTGTTCTTCTTCTGATTGTAACTCTTCAATGAGTAAACATTTAAAATCTTCTTGTAGCTCTTCGGGTAACATATCGAGCAATTTTTGCTGAGCAAATTTTTCGATCTTTTTATATTCATAAGCAATTTGTTGATTATGATATTTAATGGGGGTGGGTAAGTCACCAGTGATCACTTCACTAGCATCATGATACATAGCGAATAAAGCGATTTTTTCTGCGTTTACGTTTCCTTCGAACTTGCGGTTTTTAATGATTGCAAGTGCATGGGCAACCATAGCGACTTGTAGGCTATGTTCTGAAACATTTTCAATACGTACGTTACGCATGAGTGGCCAGCGGTGGATCAACTTCATTCTAGCTAGGTGGGCGAAAAAGTAGCTCATAAATCCTCTTTAATGCTGTCAACAAACAATAAAAATTATAACGGAAATAGAGATGAAGTGATATGAATTTATTGTTTTTTAATGAGTTACTTAGGAAGTATCAAATTTTTATATTAAATAAATTATTTTATAGTAATCATAATAGTACATTCTTTTTTTGATATACTTGATTAATATTGTATTTTTATTGAATTATAATATTAAAAAAATATAATGAATTTTCAATTCAAAAATAAAGAGGCAATATGAAATATTTTCCATTTATATTATTGGGCTTTTTTCTCGTAGCAATTTATTTTATTTCCATTATTTGATATTCAAAATAGTATAGTCAATAAATGAATAAACAAAGCCTCCACATTTGGAGGCTTCACATATAAAAAATACAGAAATAAAACTAGATACTATTGTCGGTAACCTTCAAGGAAACGGCCAAATTTATTGATAGCCATTTCTAAATCATCTGCGTATGGTAACGTGACAATTCTAAAATGGTCAGGTTCAGGCCAGTTAAACGCTGTACCTTGTACCAGTAGTACTTTCTCTTGTAATAACAAGTCGAGGATCATTTTTTGGTCATCATGGATATTAAAACGTTTAATATCAATTTTCGGGAACATGTATAGTGCACCTTGTGGTTTAACACAAGATACACCCGGAATTTGATTAATAAGTTCCCATGCTCGATTGCGTTGCTCATATAAACGACCACCTGGTTGAATAAATTCACTGATGCTCTGGTAGCCGCCAAGTGCTGTTTGAATGGCATGTTGCATTGGTACGTTAGCACACAAGCGCATTGATGCTAACATTTCTAAGCCTTCAATGTAGCTCTTCGCGTGTTTTTTCGGCCCATTTAATACCATCCAGCCTTGGCGAAAGCCTGCAACACGATATGTTTTTGATAAACCGTTAAAAGTGATTGTTAACAAGTCAGGTGCGAGTGCTGCAATTGAGTGATGCACCGCATCATCGTAAAGAATTTTATCATAAATTTCATCAGCATAAATAATAAGGTTATGCTGACGCGCAATTTCAACAATTTCTATCAACAGGTCTTTGCTGTAGACCGCACCAGTGGGGTTATTTGGGTTGATGATGACAATACCACGTGTTCTTGGTGTTATTTTTTTACGGATATCTTCGATATCAGGCATCCAGCCTTGTTGCTCATCACACATATAGTGCACTGCTTTACCACCAGATAGGGAAACAGCAGCCGTCCATAATGGGTAATCAGGCGCAGGAACTAGCATTTCATCGCCATTGTTTAGTAAGGCTTGCATTGCTTGTACGATAAGTTCGGATACACCATTACCTATGTAAACGTCCTCTACGGTCATTTCATGAATACCGCGAGCTTGGTAGTGTTGCACAATCGCTTTACGTGCAGAATATAACCCTTTTGAATCACAATAGCCTTGTGAACTTGGCAAATTACGTAAAACATCAACAAGGATTTCATCGGGGGCTTCAAAACCAAACGGTGCCGGATTACCAATGTTAAGTTTGAGGACTTTGTTGCCTTCTTCTTCTAAGCGTTTAGCTTCTTTTAAAACGGGCCCACGAATGTCATAACAAACATTATCGAGCTTACTGGATTTAGTTAGATTGTTCATTGTTCTCTCATTACCCTAACGGGATTGCTTTGGTAGGGGGACCGGCATAGTTATCTTACTGTACTCCTCACTCCGAAGCTTTTGAAGATGCAAGGTAATTTTTGGTGTAAACGGTTGGTTTAAGCATAAATGTGATACATGATGTCTTATTATATTTATTAAGTCGACATATTAATTCAAATTTATTTTGCTATCTGGTTTTTTAATCTGATAATTCTCTGTGTTTTAGTGAGTAAAAGATAAAAAAGTGCTAATAGGTGCCAAAGATAAAATTGTATCAAACTGTAAAAAATAGGACATGAATCATTATTTCAGTAATAAATTTCACACTTTAATGCTCTTTTTTGATAATTATCAGGGTACTTTTGTTAGTAATATTGATTGTTCTCGCTGCCTAACTGTAGCTAAAAGTGTTGCATTTTTCTTTAATGATTTGATAAATATAGGTATTTTAAAACGATGAAATGGTTTTTATAATGTGTTTACATTAAAATAATTGCAATTACATTAAATATGCTACTATTTAGTCATATTTAATAAGGGATTTCCCTCAATTTTAAAAGAGAGAATTCCTATTTATTAAATATTTTTTTGATTTTTTGGAAGTATTCTAATTTAAGCAAGCTACTTTAATACTAACCACCTGTAGGTTTGTCTAAATAGATAAAATAAATAGAAGTCATTGCAGATCTACGGATTAGAAATGCATTCACTTAGTTGTTGCAATAAACTCGCTGATTCTCACGGAGGAGAGCAGAAACACCAGGTAACATAATATTATATAAGAGAATGAACGATGATAAATTCCAATCGTCCCATAATGAACCTAGATCTCGACTTGCTGCGTACTTTCGTTGCTGTCGCTGATCTTAATACATTCGCAGCCGCTGCTGCTGCGGTGTGTAGAACGCAGTCTGCGGTGAGCCAGCAGATGCAACGTTTAGAGCAATTAGTCGGGCGTGAGCTTTTTGCTCGTCATGGACGAAATAAATTGCTGACTGCGCATGGACTGCAATTACTCGGCTACGCAAGGCAAATACTGCGCGCAAATGATGATGCAACAGCATCATTAACTTATAATGACGCTGATGGTGAGCTGCGTATTGGCGCATCAGACGACACTGTCGACATTTTGCTGCCTTTTTTGCTTAATCGTATCGCCTCAGTATACCCTAGAATTGCGGTAGAAGTTCGCATTAAGCGCGCACAATTTATCGAGTCAATGCTGGATAACCACGAAATTGATTTAGCACTAACAACGGCTAGGATCAGCCATCACCCGAAAACAGCATTAAGAACTGTTCCTGTTTTGTGGCACAGTGCTCCTGATTTTCAGTTACGTCATAATGAACCGATTCCATTAGTCGTTATGGATGAGACTAACCCATATCGTAAACTTTGTACGAGTGCCTTGGATGAAGCGGGTTTATCATGGCATGTGGCGTATGAAGCGGCGTCTTTACCTGCTGTCCGCGCAGCAGTTAATGCAGAGGTTGGGGTAACGGCAAGACCAATGGAAATGCAAAATGCAGATCTACGTATCTTGAATGAAACTGATGGACTGCCCCGTTTACCTGATATTCAATACTGGTTGTATAAAAATGCGGATGAGCAAAAAGATTTTGTTTTGACTGTATTTAGTGCAATTGAAAACAAAAAAATTCCTTATGTTGCTGCTTCTCCTAGTGAGTTACTTGACAGCAGCATTGATAGTAATAACTAGGTTAGTCCTCTTATCGGTTATATTGATATGCAGGCCTAAGCTAAATGATGCTATCGACGGCAATTCCCATTTTACTGGGGGTTGCCGTTTTTTATTAACTTATGATTGAATGTTTGTTTGTGATCAATGCGTTAACAAGTTACACAAGTAAAATTAGATTTACCGTTTAGTTAGTAGGAAGTACGGCAACTCAAAGAATGGTGTGATAGCTTGGGCCCTTTAAGGATGAAAAGGGGAGAATGATCTGTTTTTAGGGCAGCATTATTTAGGTAATAATACTTAGACACTGAAACGATTATTCCATTGTGTTATGCGATATTTTCAATATTGGGAAATAGCTGCCAGAAATTAGGAACTGTTAATGTTGAAATAATACACAGTGGTAATCATTAAAAGAGTTATCAAGTTCAAATTTATCATTTTTTTACTCATATTTGTTCATAAAAAAGGCAATTAACCACTTAATAAGTATGGTTAAAAATCAAAGACCATGAAATAATTGTGATGTAGCTGGCATAACCTGAATTTCATTATTTGGTTAATGGTTTGTTACGTTGTTAACAATCTTTTTTTATTGAATTGATAAAATAGCGCTGTAATGTCAGTCGGTTAGTTAAGTCAATGAATAAAAAATGGTTACGATCTCTTAAAGTTAAATTGAATATGATGTAAACAAATTGAGTACTTTTTCAATAAAACTGTGCGTTAGATCAAATAAAAAGAGCAATTTTTCATCTGTTAAGACAGGTTTTTCCTGAGATAATGGTGTAGTAAAAACGAATAATCAGTTAAACTAGTTTGCGTGTTTACTTGTGTATTATTACACTGACACGTTTTAGCAGATTATGAGTTTTTTTTGTTGTTCTGTTGTTTTAAGTGTGTGAAGTTTTTGTAATAAATACGGGTTGTTTTACCTAATTTGGGTAAAATAAAATGTAATGAGAGAGGACAAACCAAACGCAGTCAACAGACTGATTTTAGTTTGGTGTTTTATAGATTGTGAACAATTTTGGTCTTTCTTCTCGATTAACTGGGCAATTGTGGTGCAATACTGCCGTGATATAAAAAAGAGCAGTTAACACACCATAAGTAATGAGTAAGCAACGAGTATGTCTACATCAATCCTAGCGTTAGCCCATAACTGGGCGTTTGCGATATTCCTCATCGGTACTATCGCTCTTTGTGCTTTCATGTTGACCGCGGGACATTTCCTAGGCAGTCGCGCCAAAGCCAGAACAAAACATGTCCCTTATGAGTCAGGTATTGACTCAGTCGGTAGTGCACGTCTTCGTATGTCAGCTAAGTTCTACTTAGTTGCTATGTTCTTCGTTATCTTCGATGTTGAAGCCATGTTCTTATTTGCATGGTCAGTTGCCATCCGCGAAGCCGGTTGGGTAGGCTTCATCGAAGCCGCGATCTTTATTTTGGTATTGTTGGCGGGATTGTTTTATCTAGTTCGCGTAGGAGCATTGGATTGGACTCCAGTCCGTTCCCGCGGAAAAGTTAAGCATCCTAGTGAAGTTATTAACATCAGCAATCGTCATCCGCAGTAAAAAGCGAGGCATTATACAATGGATTATACGCTCACCCGCATAGATCCGAACGGTGAGAACGACCGTTACCCACTGCAAACTCAGGAAATCGTGACTGATCCACTGGAGCAGCAAGTTGAAAACAGTGTGTACATGGGGAAACTTTCTCATGCATTACACGATGTGGTTAACTGGGGGCGCAAAAACTCTCTATGGCCATATAACTTTGGTCTTTCATGTTGCTATGTAGAAATGGTGACTTCGTTCACGGCTGTTCATGACGTAGCCCGCTTCGGTGCGGAAGTACTTCGTGCTTCACCTCGTCAAGCCGACTTCATGGTTGTTGCAGGAACTTGTTTCACTAAGATGGCTCCTGTTATTCAACGTCTGTATGACCAAATGCTAGAACCAAAATGGGTAATTTCCATGGGTTCATGTGCCAACTCTGGTGGCATGTATGACATTTATTCTGTTGTACAAGGCGTCGATAAATTTATCCCTGTGGATGTATACATCCCCGGTTGTCCACCGCGTCCAGAAGCCTATATGCAGGCTCTGCTTCTGTTGCAAGAATCTATTGGTAAAGAGCGTCGACCACTTTCTTGGGTCGTTGGCGACCAAGGTGTTTATCGCGCGAACATGCAATCAGAAAGAGAAAGAAAGCACGGTGAACGTATAGCAGTGACGAACCTGCGTACACCAGACGAAATTTAAGGCTTAAAGCCATACAGCGTAACAGAGCAATGTTGTTGCGAAATAATAAACCTGATCAAGCGTTATGGTGAAGAATGATGACAGATCAGATAGCGCAAGCGAGTAGTACCCAGCCAGGATGGCAGACACAGGATCATTTAAATGACCCTGTTCTTCTGGAACTGCGCAACCAATTTGGGCCGGATGCCTTTTCTGTTCAAGCAACCCGCACTGGTATGCCAGTGGTTTGGGTTCGCCGTGAGCAGTTACTGGAAGTAGTAGATTTTCTGAAAAAATTACCAAAACCGTATGTCATGTTATTTGACTTACACGGGGTCGATGAGCGTCAAAGAATTCACCGTCAAGGTCTGCCTGAAGCAGACTTTAGTGTTTTCTACCATATTATCTCTATCGACCGTAACCGCGATATTATGTTGAAAGTTGCTCTTAATGAGAAAGACCTCAACGTACCTTCTGTGGTTTCTTTATTCCCAAATGCAAGCTGGTATGAGCGTGAAGTGTGGGACATGTTTGGGATCACCTTCCAAGGTCACCCAAATCTTCGCCGCTTGCTGATGTCGCCAAGCTGGGAAGGTCACCCGCTGCGTAAGGATTATCCTGCGCGTGCAACCGAGTTTGACCCGTTTGTTCTGACTAAACAGAAACAAGATCTGGAAATGGAAGCATTAACTTTCAAACCAGAAGAGTGGGGCATGGCGCGCGGAAATGAAAACGAAGATTTCATGTTCCTGAACTTGGGGCCAAACCACCCATCATCACACGGTGCATTCCGTATTGTATTGCAACTTGATGGTGAAGAAATTATCGACTGTGTGCCTGATATTGGTTACCACCACCGTGGTGCTGAAAAAATGGGTGAGCGTCAGTCATGGCATAGCTACATTCCTTACACTGACCGTATCGAGTATTTGGGCGGTTGTGTGAATGAAATGCCGTATGTGTTAGCCGTTGAAAAATTGGCTGGCATCGAAGTGCCTGATCGCGTAAAAACCATTCGTGTCATGCTGTCTGAGTTATTCCGTATCAATAGCCATTTATTATACATCAGTACCTATATTCAAGACGTTGGTGCGATGACCCCTGTCTTCTTTGCGTTTACCGACCGTCAAAAAGTCTACAATGTTATTGAAGCGATTACGGGTTTCCGTATGCACCCTGCATGGTTCCGTATCGGTGGGGTTGCTCACGACTTGCCACGTGGCTGGGAAAAATTGCTGCGTGAATTATTAGACTGGTTGCCAAAACGTTTAGAGTCCTATGTGACATCTGCACTGAAAAACTCCATCTTGAAAGGCCGTTCTATTGGTACTGCAATGTACTCGAAAGAAGAAGCACTGGCATGGGGTGTGACAGGAGCAGGTTTACGCGCAACAGGCGTTGACTTTGACGTGCGTAAATGGCGTCCATATTCAGGCTATGAAAACTTTGAGTTTGATATTCCTATCGCTCACAACGGTGACTGTTATGACCGTGTGATGATCAAAGTTGAAGAGATGCGCCAGAGTATCCGTATTCTTGAGCAATGCTACAAGAATATGCCAGAAGGTCCTTTCAAAGCCGATCACCCACTGACGACTCCGCCACCGAAAGAGCGTACGTTGCAGCACATCGAAACCCTAATCAACCACTTCTTGCAAGTGTCTTGGGGACCGGTGATGCCTGCGAATGAGTCATTCCAGATGGTTGAAGCCACTAAAGGGATCAACAGTTACTATCTGACCAGCGATGGCAGCACAATGAGCTACCGTACACGTATTCGTACACCAAGTTATGCTCACTTGCAGCAAATTCCTGCGGTCATTAAAGGTAGTTTGGTTTCAGACTTAATCGTCTATCTGGGTAGTATCGATTTTGTAATGTCGGATGTGGATCGCTAACCATGCATAATGAACATAACGAAAATGAGAAGCACAATGAGCTCAATGTCGTGAATGTGTTTGAACCGCAAGTCAACCACGGCTTTGTTTTAACAGAGAAAGAGCGTGAAGAGATTGAAGGTGAAAAACACCATTACGAAGATGCGCGTGCTGCCTCAATTGAAGCACTGAAAATTGTGCAAAAAAACCGCGGTTGGGTTGAAGATGGCGCTATTCATGCTATTGCTGAAGTGCTAGGCATCCCAGCCAGTGATGTTGAAGGTGTGGCGACATTCTATAGCCAAATCTTCCGCCAACCAGTAGGTCGCCACATTATTCGCTATTGCGACAGTGTTGTTTGCCATATTACAGGTTATCAGGGCTTGGAAGCTGAAATCATTAAACAGCTCAATATTCGCCCGGGTCAAACAACAGACGATGGCCGCTTTACGTTGCTGCCGACCTGTTGTTTAGGTAACTGTGACAAAGGTCCAACGATGATGATCGATGAAGACACTCACAGCTACGTACAGCCTGAAAATATTCAAAAATTACTGGAGCAGTATCCATGACAAATTCTGTTAATCCAGTGATCCGTACTGCAGAAACTCACCCCTTAACATGGCGTTTGCGTGATGACAATCAGCCTGTTTGGTTAGATGAGTATCGCAGTAAGAACGGATACAAAGGTCTTGAGCGTGCGCTCAAAGGCATGGCTCCCGATGAAGTAGTGAATCTCGTCAAAGACGCTGGCCTGAAAGGGCGTGGTGGTGCGGGCTTCTCAACTGGTCTGAAATGGAGCCTGATGCCGAAAGACGAAAACATGAAACTGCGTTACTTCCTATGTAATGCAGATGAAATGGAACCGGGCACTTATAAAGACCGTTTATTGATGGAACAGCTTCCTCACTTGTTAGTTGAAGGAATGATCACAGGCGCTTATGCACTTAAAGCCTATCGTGGTTATATCTTCTTACGTGGTGAATATGTTGAAGCGGCTCATAATTTACGTCGTGCCATTGAAGAAGCGAAAGCTGCGGGTCTATTAGGGAAAAATATCCTAGGTTCGGGTTTCGATTTCGAACTGTTTGTCCACACGGGGGCTGGGCGTTATATCTGTGGTGAAGAAACTGCATTGATTAACTCCTTAGAAGGCCGCCGTGCGAACCCGCGCTCTAAACCACCATTCCCTGCAACTTCAGGGGCTTGGGGTAAACCTACTTGCGTCAATAACGTTGAAACTATCTGTAATGTACCGGCAATTTTAGAGCACGGTGACCAATGGTATATCGACTTAAGCGCAGGTAAGAGTAAAGACGCGGGCACGAAATTAATGGGCTTCTCAGGCCGTGTTAAAAATCCGGGTCTGTGGGAGTTACCATTTGGCACCACGGCACGTGAAGTGCTGGAAGATTACGCAGGTGGTATGCGTGATGGCCTGAAATTAAAAGCATGGCAGCCGGGTGGGGCAGGAACAGATTTCCTGACTAATGACCACTTAGATTTACCAATGGATTTCGAACATATTGCCAAAGCGGGGAGCCGTCTTGGTACTGCATTAGCGATGGCGGTTGACCATGAAATCAATATGGTTTCTTTAGTGCGTAACTTAGAAACTTTCTTTGCCCGTGAATCCTGTGGCTGGTGTACACCGTGTCGTGATGGTCTGCCGTGGAGTGTGAAAATTTTACAAGCGCTGGAAAAAGGCGAAGGGCAGCCGGGGGATATTGAAACTCTTGAGCAGCTGTGCCGTTTCTTAGGGCCAGGTAAAACTTTCTGTGCTCACGCACCGGGTGCGGTCGAACCGCTACAAAGTGCCATCAAATATTTCCGTGATGAATTCGAAGCGGGTATTTCGCAAAAAGATCTACGCAACATTGCGCAGATTGCGGGTATCCAACCAAACCTGCTGAAGCAGCGTTGGTAATAATTTAGCGATTGAGCAACCGCTAAATTGGATTTTCACGAAGAACGTATTTTTGATTAACGCCTGCTTTATGCGGGCCTTTGGGAAGCATGCTGACTATGGCTACAATATATGTAGACGGCAAAGAATATGACGTTAACGGGTCTGAGAACCTGTTACAAGCCTGTCTTTCTCTTGGGCTAGATATTCCTTATTTTTGCTGGCATCCGGCGCTGGGAAGCGTTGGCGCTTGCCGCCAGTGTGCGGTTAAGCAGTATCAGAACGCGGATGACACTCGTGGTCGCCTAGTAATGTCTTGTATGACACCGGCAACGGAAGGTACTTACATCTCGATTGATGATGAAGAAGCCAAACAATTCCGTGAAAGTGTTGTGGAATGGCTGATGACTAACCACCCACACGACTGCCCAGTCTGTGAGGAGGGAGGGAACTGCCACCTGCAAGATATGACGGTGATGACCGGTCATAATATGCGTAAATATCGTTTTACTAAACGTACACACATCAACCAAGACTTAGGGCCTTTCATTAGTCATGAAATGAACCGCTGTATTGCTTGTTATCGTTGTGTTCGTTACTACAAAGATTACGCTGACGGCACAGACTTAGGAGTTTACGGGGCGCATAATTATGTGTATTTCGGTCGTACTGAAGATGGTACGCTGGAAAGTGAATTCTCCGGTAACTTAGTTGAAGTTTGTCCTACTGGTGTTTTCACCGATAAAACCCACTCAGAGCGTTATAACCGTAAATGGGATATGCAATTTGCACCGGGCATCTGCCAACAGTGCAGTATCGGTTGTAACACCAGCCCTGGTGAACGTTATGGTGAAATTCGCCGTATCGAGAACCGCTATAACGGTTCGGTAAACCATTATTTCTTGTGTGACCGCGGGCGCTTTGGTTACGGTTACGTTAACCGCAAAGACCGCCCTCGTCAGGCTATCTTGAACAAAGACGGCGTGAAACAAACCATCTCTGCAATTGAAGCAATGCAAAGTGGCGCACAAATTATCAACCAAGCCAAAAAAGTGATTGGGATTGGTTCTCCACGAGCAAGCATTGAAAGCAACTATGCATTGCGTGCGTTAGTGGGGGCAGAAAACTTCTATTCAGGTATTTCTGCGGGTGAACAGCGTCGTTTAGCATTGATGCAAAACATCCTGCAAAATGGCGGTATCTACACCCCAACCCTGCGTGAAGTGGAAGGCTATGATGCGGTATTGGTTCTGGGTGAAGATTTAACTCAGACGGGTGCGCGTATGGCTTTATCGGTTCGCCAAGCGGTGAAAGGTAAAGCTCGTGAAATGGCAGCAGCGCAAAAAGTGGCTGACTGGCAAATCGCGGCAATTATGAACATTGGTCAACACGCAAAATATCCGCTGTTTATCACCAACGTTGATGACACTCGCTTAGATGATGTCGCGGCATTTAACTACCGTGCACCAGTGGCTGACCAAGCGCGTTTCGGTTTTGCTATCGCGAATATGATTAATGGCGAAGCCCCTGCGGTGAATGACTTATCCGCAGACTTAAAAGCAAAAGTTGAAACCATTGCTCAGGCATTAGCTGGCGCGAAAAAACCATTAATTATCAGTGGTAGTCACAGTGCAAGCGAAGCCATGATCCAAGCAGCGGCTAACGTTGCATTTGCATTGAAGGCGAAAGGCGCAAATGTAGGCTTATCTTATTTAGCTTCTCATGCAAATAGTTTTGGTCTAGCCATGATGAATGCGCAGCCATTAGACAGCGCGTTTGCTCGTATCGAAGCGAATGAAGCGGATGTGGCTATCGTCATCGAAAATGACCTTTATCGTCACAGTAATGTTGATGCGGTTAATCATGCATTAGCAAAACTGAAACACTTGATTGTTGCTGATCATCAGCAAACCGACATCATGGATAAAGCAACGTTAATTCTGCCGGCGGCGAGTTTCGCTGAAGCGGATGGTACGTTGATTAACCAAGAAGGTCGTGCGCAACGTTTCTTCCAAGTTTTCGATCCAACCTATTACGACAAAGCTATCGTGATGAACGAGAGCTGGCGCTGGATGCATTCGCTGCAAACTGAAGCTCAAGAACGTGATGCAGATTGGTCGCAACTTGACCATGTTATCGCAGACTGTGTTGCTGCTATGCCGCAATTTGCCGGTATTGTCGACTCTGCACCGAAAGCCTCTTTCCGTATTCGTGGTCAAAAACTGGCGCGTGAGCCTCATCGTTATAGTGGTCGCACAGCGATGTTGGCAAACCAATCTGTACATGAACCTCGTCAACCGCAAGATATTGACTCACCATTTGCTTTCTCAATGGAAGGGAACAACAGTCCTACGGCACCACGCCAGCAAATTCCATTTGCATGGGCGCCGGGTTGGAACTCACCACAAGCGTGGAATAAATTCCAAGCAGAAGTAGGGGGACACCTGTTATTTGGTGACCCAGGTGTACGCCTGTTCAATTCAACGGAAAGTAAACTGGCTTATTTCACTGAGATCCCAACGGCTTATCAAGCCGCTGAAGCTCAGTGGGTTGTCGCCCCGTATTACCATTTGTTCGGCAGTGATGAAATGTCACAACGTTCAGAGGTAATTCAAGAGCGTATGCCAGAGCCTTATATCATGCTGAACACGCAAGATGCTGCGACTTTGGGTCTGTCAGCGGGTGCTAAAGCTGAGTTTAGCCACGCAGGTCAAACATTTAACTTGACTGTGCGCCTAAGCAATCACTTGTTTACAGGTCAAATTGGCTTACCACTAGGAATGCCGGGTATCGCACCTTCACTGGCTGGCGTGTCAGTCAATAATCTGCGGAGGGGAGCATGATGGATTGGATTTCTCCTGAAGTGATGGAAGTTTTAATTTCCATCCTCAAATCTGTCGTTATTTTATTGGTTGTTGTGACTTGTGGGGCCTACATGAGTCTGGGAGAGCGCCGTATCCTCGGTTTGTTCCAGAATCGTTATGGTCCTAACCGTGTTGGCCCATTTGGGATGGGTCAGTTAATCGCGGATATGTTCAAAATGCTGTTTAAAGAAGACTGGATACCACAGTTTGCGGATAAGAAAATCTTTACGCTAGCGCCAGTTATTGCATTTTGTTCTTTATTCCTTGCGTTCGCCATTGTGCCCGTTAGCCCAACTTGGCACGTTGCAGACCTCAATATCGGGATTTTGTTCTTCCTGATGATGGCGGGGCTGGCGGTGTATGCAGTGTTATTCGCGGGTTGGTCAAGTAACAACAAATACTCATTATTAGGTGCGATGCGTGCGTCAGCACAAACCGTGAGTTACGAGGTGTTCCTAGGTCTTTCTTTAATGGGTGTAGTTGCACAAGCAGGTTCATTCAACCTGATTGATATTGTGAACTCCCAAGAAGGCATGTGGAATATTATCCCTCAGTTCTTTGGCTTTGTGACTTTTGCGATTGCAGGGGTTGCGGTATGTCACCGTCACCCATTTGACCAGCCAGAAGCAGAGCAAGAGATTGCGGATGGTTATCACGTTGAATACTCAGGGATGAAGTTCGGTCTGTTCTTCGTTGGTGAGTATATCGGTATCGTAACGGTTTCCGCATTGATTGTGACGCTGTTCTTTGGTGGCTGGCACGGTCCATTCTTGCCGTCATTCTTGTGGTTTGCTATCAAAACAGGCTTCTTCATGATGATGTTTATCTTGATCCGTGCCTCTTTACCGCGTCCACGCTATGACCAAGTGATGTCTTTCGGTTGGAAAATTTGCCTACCGTTGACTCTGCTTAATCTGCTGGGTACTGCAGCAGTGATTTTATACAACGCTCAGTAAGGGGTGATTGAACCATGACATTGAAAGAGTTATTGGTCGGTTTCGCCACCCAAGTACGTAGTATTTGGATGGTCGGCCTACATGCGTTCGATAAACGCGAAACGTTAATGTATCCAGAAGAGCCGGTTTATTTGCCACCCCGTTACCGTGGTCGTATCGTATTAACTCGCGATCCAGACGGTGAAGAGCGTTGTGTTGCCTGTAATTTATGTGCAGTTGCTTGCCCTGTGGGGTGTATCTCACTGCAAAAAGCTGAACATGAAGACGGTCGCTGGTACCCTGAATTTTTCCGCGTTAACTTTTCGCGCTGTATTTTCTGTGGTCTGTGTGAAGAGGCTTGCCCAACCACGGCAATCCAATTAACACCTGATTTTGAAATGGCTGATTGGAGACGTCAGGATCTGGTTTACGAGAAAAATGACCTGTTAATCTCAGGTCCGGGTAAATATCCTGATTATAACTTTTACCGTAAATCAGGTATGGCGATTGCAGGTAAAGACAAAGGTGAAGCGGATAACGAAGCGAAACCGATTAACGTCAAAGACCTGTTGCCATAAGGAGCGATATTCATGGAATTTACATTTTATATCGCCGGCCTAGTTGCCATATTAGCAACTTTGAGGGTGATAACTAATACCAACCCAGTGCATGCATTGTTGTATCTGGTTGTTTCTCTGCTGGCTTTGTCGATGGTGTTTTTCTCACTCGGCGCATATTTTGCTGGGGCGTTAGAAATCATCGTTTATGCAGGCGCCATCATGGTCTTGTTCGTTTTCGTCGTGATGATGCTCAACTTGGGCCGCTCAGTACAAGAGCAAGAGCGCGCTTGGTTGGCTCCGAAAAATTGGATCGGCCCCGGTATCTTATCTGCCGTATTATTGGCTATCTTAGTTTACGGCATTACCTCTTTGTCTTATCAAGGAGGCATTGACGGTTCGGTGATTGGGGCGAAAGAAGTGGGAATTAGCTTGTTCGGGCCTTATGTTCTGGCTGTTGAATTAGCGTCATTGCTACTGTTAGCGGGTATCGTCGTCGCATTCCACGTTGGACGTGACCGTAAAGAAAACGGTGCTGATCTCGTCAGTATCGCGAAGGCGGAGGAGCAAAAATGATACCTCTTCAACATGGTCTGATTTTAGCGGCAATTTTATTTGTAATGGGACTTAGCTGTCTTGTTATTCGCCGTAATCTGCTTTTCATGCTGATCGGACTAGAAATCATGATTAACTCAACTGCACTGGCATTTGTTGTTGCAGGGAGTTTCTGGGGGCAACCAGACGGCCAAATTATGTATATTTTGGCTATTGCGCTGGCTGCAGCGGAGGCGAGTATTGGATTGGCGTTGTTACTGCAACTCCATCGTCATCGTCAGAACCTGAATATTGATAAAGTCAGTGAGATGCGCGGATGAACCTACTCTATTTAACTATTCTGTTACCACTACTCGGAGCGGTGCTACTGGCCTTCTCTCGTGGACGTTGGTCGGAAAACGTTTCTGCCATTATTGGTGCGGGGTCGGTCGGCTTAGCGGCTCTCGTAGCACTTTATGTTGGCAATGAATTTTTAGCTCAACCTGTTTTATCGAATGGCGGATATCAGCCATACTCACAACAACTTTGGACTTGGATGTCTGTGGGTTCTTTTAGCATTCCTTTTACCTTAGTACTTGATGGTCTGTCACTGACCATGCTGGGTGTGGTAACGGGGGTGGGCTTCCTTATTCACGTATATGCGTCTTGGTATATGCGTAGTGAGGAAGGTTACTCACGTTTCTTCGCTTATACCAACTTGTTTATTGCAAGTATGGTGGTGCTAGTTCTTGCCGATAACATGATGTTAATGTACCTCGGTTGGGAAGGGGTGGGGCTGTGCAGTTACCTGTTGATTGGTTTTTATTACACTAATCCAGATAACGGCAAAGCCGCGATGAAAGCATTTATCGTAACGCGTATTGGTGACGTATTCCTTGCCATCGGTATGTTTATCCTGTGGAACCAATTAGGCACGCTGAATTTCAGCGAAATGGCACAACGTGCGACTGAACTATCGCCAGAAGGTTTGTCAATGATGAACTGGGCAACGCTGATGATTTTAGGCGGTGCGGTAGGTAAATCAGCTCAGTTACCACTGCAAACATGGTTAGCCGATGCTATGGCAGGTCCAACACCTGTTTCAGCACTTATCCACGCAGCCACCATGGTAACCGCTGGGGTCTATTTAGTTGCTCGTACACATGCTCTGTTCTTATTAACACCTGAGGTTTTACATTTAGTGGGTGTTATTGGTGCCGTGACATTAGTATTGGCAGGTTTTGCTGCATTAGTACAAACGGATATCAAACGTGTTCTCGCATACTCTACCATGAGCCAAATTGGTTATATGTTCTTGGCTTTAGGGGTACAAGCATGGGATGCGGCGATTTTCCACTTAATGACGCATGCGTTCTTTAAAGCGTTATTGTTCTTATCAGCAGGTTCAGTGATCCTCGCTTGCCATCATGAACAAAACATTTTCAAAATGGGCGGACTGCGCAAACAGATCCCATTCATCTACGCTGTGATGTTAATTGGCGGAAGTGCACTGGCAGCGTTGCCACTGTTTACCGCTGGTTTCTACAGTAAAGATGCCATTTTGTGGGGTGCGAAACTTGATGGTCAAACCGTGCTGTTATGGGCAGGTATTTTCGGTGCATTAATGACCGCAATCTATACTTTCCGTATGATTTTCATCGTGTTCCACGGTGAAGCAAAAATCAACGCACACAAAGTTAAAGGCATCACCCATACATTACCGCTGGCTATTTTGGCTATCCTTGCAACGTTTGTTGGTGCATTAATACACCAGCCATTAGAAGGTGTGCTCCCGACGGAAGCTGTTGGTAGCGAAGAAGGTAAAGTTTTACTTGAAGCTATCTCCGGTGGGTTTGCTATCGCAGGTTTATTAGTTGCGATATTCCTCTACCTATTTAGGCGTTCAATCGTTGATGCGATCGCGAAAACTGCGGTTGGCCGTTTCTTCAGCGCATGGTGGTACCAAGCTTGGGGATTCGATTGGCTGTACGATGTAGTCTTTGTTAAACCGTTTAAAGGTATTGCATGGCTACTAGAAAGCGATCCTGTTAACTCACTGATGAATATTCCTGCCCATCTTTCACGTTGGATGAATAAAGGGCTTGCTGTCAGTGAAAACGGCCAGATCCGTTGGTATGTTGCCTCATTGGGGCTGGGTGCAGTGCTGATTCTTGCTCTGCTGCTTTTGGTTTAATTAAGGGACACATTGCGCCATGCTATTACCTTGGCTAATACTCATTCCCTTCATCGGAGGCCTGCTAAGCTGGCAGGCTGACCGATTCAGTCACCGTGCACCACGTTGGATTGCACTGGCGACGATGGGATTAACACTGATACTCTCCGTGCAATTGTGGTTACAAGGGAATTATTCTCTGGTGAACCCACAAGGTATTCCACAGTGGCAGTCTGTTTTTCTTATGCCGTGGATACCATCACTGGGGATTAATTTTCATTTAGCGATAGACGGTTTATCACTGCTGATGGTCGTATTAACGGCTATTATGGGCGCTTTCTCGATACTGAGCTCATGGAGTGAAAACCAAAAGAACCAAGGTGCTTATCACTTTAACCTATTGTGGATTATCACAGGGGTGATGGGGATCTTTACTGCGGTTGACCTGTTTTTATTCTTCTTCTTCTGGGAGATGATGCTGATCCCAATGTACTTCCTAATTGCCAATTGGGGACACAAAGGTTCAGAAAACAGACAACATATTAACGCAGCGACTAAGTTCTTTATCTATACGCAGGCAAGCGGCTTGATTATGTTGGTGTCCATCATTGGATTGGCGCTGGCACATTACAGCTCAACAAATACATTAACATTTAATTACGATGAGTTATTAGGCACTCAAATGTCTAGTCATGTCGCATTTATGTTGATGTTAGGTTTCTTTATTGCCTTTGCCGTTAAAATGCCACTGGTTCCATTTCATGGGTGGATGGCAGATACACAAGAACAATCGCCAACAGCGGGCTCTGTTGATATCTCCGGTATCATGTTAAAAACTGCTGCCTATGGTTTATTACGCTTTACCTTACCGTTGTTCCCAGAAGCGTCTATCCAGTTCACGCCAGTGGCGATGACGCTGGGGGTGATTAGTATCTTCTACGGAGCATGGTTAGCGTTTAAACAAACCGATATCAAACGTTTGGCGGCATACAGTAGCTTATCTCATATGGGATTCGTGACTGTCGCTATTTATGCAAGTTCAGTACTGGCTTACCAAGGTGCAGTGATCCAGATGATCACTAACGGTTTGTCTGGTGCAGCACTAATTATTATTAGTGGTCAATTATACGAACGTGCACAAACTCGTGACATGCGTATGATGGGCGGCTTGTGGAAACGCATCAAATGGTTACCAGGTTTATCCTTATTCTTTGCTGCGGCAACGCTAGGCATGCCGGGCACAGGTAACTTTATCGGTGAATTTATGATCCTGTTCGGCAGCTTCAGCCAATTCACATTAGTCACCTGTATCATGGTCTTTGGTGTGGTATTCGCATCTATTTACTCGTTATGGATGATGCAACAAACTTATTACGGTACACCGAAGTCTGAAAAAGAAATGAAAGGGTTAACTGCACGTGAGTTTGGTGTGCTGCTAGCTCTGGCTGCTTTACTGGTTTTCATCGGTTTCTATCCACAACCAATTTTAGATACATCAATTGGTTCAATGGAAACATTGTATAACCTGTATTCTGCTCCACTTACAACATTAGGGCTGTAATTCGCCATGACAATAACTCCTCAAGAACTGATCGCAATACTACCACTGATGATCGTCGGGTTGACGGCGGTGGTTGTGATGCTGTCCATTGCGTGGCGACGCGATCACCTTACCAGTGCCGCGCTGACAGTATCAGGCTTTGTTATTGCGTTGCTTTCACTCATTTGGGTAGCCGATGGCTACCTAATGGATGTTACTTCGCTTATCCGTGTTGATGGCTTTGCTTTGTTTTACAGTGCATTAGTCCTGATCGCAGGTATAGGTACCAGTATCTTTGCTTACCATTGGTTGGAAGGTTTTGATGATAATAGAGATGAGTTTCACTTGTTAGTCGCAATTGCGGTAGCAGGTGGGGTACTACTTTCTATGTCAAACCATATGGCATCAATGTTTATCGGTATTGAACTGATTTCACTGCCATTATTTGGTCTGGTCGCTTACACCTTCGAACGTAGCCGTACTTTAGAAGCAGGGATCAAATACATGCTGTTGTCCGCAGCGGCATCCTCATTCCTGTTATTTGGTATCGCATTACTGTATGCAGAATCAGGTAGCTTAAGTTTTGCTGCTGTGGGACAGAGTTTATCTGACAGCCAAATCCATGCACCATTAGTAATGATTGGCTTTGGTATGCTTATTGTTGGTTTTGGTTTTAAACTGTCGCTGTTCCCATTCCAATTATGGACACCCGACGTTTACCAAGGCGCACCAGCACCCGTGTCTGCATTCTTAGCAACAGGCAGTAAAATTGCTATCTTTGCTGTACTCGTGCGCATCTTTATGGAAGCCCCAATTACGAACAGCAATACATTAGCGATTGTGATTTCTGTGATTGCTATTGCGTCTATCCTGTTTGGTAACTTGCTGGCTATCTCGCAAAAGAGTGCAAAACGCTTACTGGGCTACTCATCAATCGCGCATATGGGGTATTTACTGGTAGCACTGGTTGCTTTACGTGCCGTGCCTGAATACGCTCAAATAACCATCGCCATATACCTTGTAGGTTATCTGTTTGCAAGCTTAGGGGCATTTGGTGTAGTCAGTATCGTTTCTAGCCCGTACCGTGGTGATGACCAAGATGACTTTAGCGCATTCCGTGGGCTTTTCTGGCATAAACCGGTATTGGCAATGGTCATGACAGTGATGATGCTTTCATTAGCTGGTGTGCCAATAACATTAGGATTTATTGGTAAATTCTATGCTATTTATACGGCAGTGAAGGCAGAATTGTGGTGGCTAACGGGAGCTGTGGTTGTCGGTAGTGCAATTGGTTTATATTACTACCTACGCTTTATGGCGAGCTTATATAGCCGTGATGCAGAGCATGCAGAGCGTTACACTGGCCCTGAAAAAGCAACTCTGGGTACTGTGGTTGCTGTTATTTGTGCCATTGCTGTTATCGTCTTTGGTGTTTGGCCACAACCGCTTATCGATATTACATCAACAGCCCTCGCTGTGATTAATTAATAACGTATATATTGATATCAAGCCGGTTACTTTCGAGTCGCCGGCTTTTTTGTTTTTAGCCAGTTGAATCCGGTAATTGCCGATGATACTGATATTCCACATCATTTAGATAGGTCTCGAGCATCTGGCTTGCAGTATTAATTAAGGCAATATTTAGGCGCTGCTCAGAAGCTTGTTCGTTAATAAACGTGCACCAAGACAGCCAGTAGTTTTTTAGTAACTCTATCTGTGCGGTGACAGAGAGCCTGTATGTATCAATAGTGGTTATTTCATTGGCTAGTGGTATCAATTGAGAAAGCCGAGAGATATTCGTATCAATTATATTAAGTTCTTCTTTTAACGCTATGATTTTATCACTTAGATATAATCTAACATGGACTAGCTGCGAAAACTCTAAGCCATTATCTATGACGGCCAGTAAATTTCTCACATAGCTTATGGTTGATTTAAGTATCTGCTTTTTGTTTACGGGTAGCTCAAGAGTATCTATTAACTCTTTGCCTAGCAAATACCTATTAAAAAAATCTGAAATTTTAGTTTTTAAAATAATATCTTCCGCCGCAGTGATAATAGAATATTCGTGGTTGATTTCATCAATTTTTGCTTGTTTACTATTTTTTGATGTAACAAGTGCTTCTTTTTGATTGATATATTGAGAAAGCTTTAATTTATTGGGTTCGATAAGGTCAAAAATAAGTAATGAGTCATTTGTATATTTCATTTTAGAAATTACTTTTTCTAGGTCTAGTTTTACATCCATCAAATCCTCAATATAATTTGCTATTAATATTTTTTTCTGTATATCTTCGAGGTTATTATTATCATGATTCTCAGTGCTATTTTCATTCAGTTCACTATGTGTGATGTAACTTAGTTTTATTTTTAATAGTGGTATGGCATTTCTAACAATTTCATTTAGTTCTTCAGTTTTCATGGCTATTTTTTGTATTCTTTCATAAATAATATAATCATAATTGATTATATTTTTATTGAATGTATTGATATTATTTGATTTGTATCTTAATTGATATATATCAATAGCGGGAGGGGTGGGTATTTTAAGGTTAGTATGCATATTAATGCCTTTTATTGTGAATGGAGTTCGTGTTTTTGTAGCTCATCAAATAATTTCATTAAATGAATGGAGTATTCTTGGATTGAGCTCCAAGCGCTAATTATTTTTTTAAATTGGGTGATGAACCTAAGAAGTTTATCTGCATTGTTAATGCGTTGAAATATATCAATAGATTGTTTTATTTCAGTTAAAATAACCAGCCACATGTAGTCTAGATGGTCAATGGCGAGCCGTGCATCTTTGAAAAAAGCTTCGATTTTATGTAAATTAATCTGTATATCAAATATTGTTTTTTTTAGAATTTTATTTTTGTTAATTCTAGCATTGATATCTTCTATTTCTGTTAATGTTTCATTTCTTTTTTTTCTAATTCCTTCAGCTTTGGAACCAAAGATACTGCTGGTTATCGCTAAGCCGATAATGCCGCCAGCAAGCCCAGTGAAGCAGAGTTTAACAAAGTGAGAATATTCTTTTTCGAGTAGTTTTATCTCTTTTTTTTTGAATTCCATTATCTCTTTTAAATAATCTTCTGCGTTATCATCATTTGAAGAGTCAAGTTGCTGATATATTCCTTTGATGTTAAATAATAATGATTCCACATGTTGAAAGTTTGAAAGGTACCCTCCTGTAATATGAGTTCTAAAATCAGAAATAATGTTTTTTATTTTAACTGTTTCAATTGACTGATGCTTTATATCAAGTTTTATTAAATTTAAAATACTAACAAGTTCAGTTGCAATTTGCTGATCATCACTTTGGTATGTAATTTGCGACAAGTCACTGTCAGTAATATCTCCCAAATTATCCGATATTTTTTTTAAAATTGGCATGTGGTTAATATATTCAATAATTTGATTTCCAGTTTGGATAATATTACGGCTAGTTAATGAAAGATTGATTGATTGTGATTTAACATGCTGTTCGACATTATCCCATGTGTTAGCATGGGCTCGCACATTAATAATGGCCATTGTTAAATCGCGAGTATCAACAGGTAGTGTTGTTAATTCTGTAATACCAAACCATTTTAATATATCACTTTCTTTTAATGGTAAGGAAAGTGAAAAGTTCACATGTCGATGTATATTGATCAAATCCTCTAGTGTAAAAATACCTGCTGCACGAGAGGAAAGTGAATCTTGATTAGTGAGTAAAGCAAATGTTGCATTACCTATATTTTCTTTATCAATAATTCGATCATAACTTTCTTGAATATTCATTATTAGTTCCAACTTAATATGTTAAAGATAAAATTTAATTCAGTATTGATGGCTGTGTGATTGAATGATTTATTTATGATGAGATATGGACATAAATTTTGTATTGATTAACCTACTTGAAATAAATGAAAAAGTTGATATTAAAAAATGGAAATCAACACTAAAAAATAGCGCTATTTTTTACTGGTTATTTATAACACATATAAAAGTGCTATCATTTGCACAAGTGTATAAGTGTTAAGAATGGTTATAAACTAAACTACAATTCTCATTGAGTGCTTAAACACATTGTCGTTAGTTGATGACATCGCATTTACTGGTTGTCATCAATGTATTAAAAAATCACATTGCACTATATAATAATTGAAAGTGAATCTGTGTGATGTAGCAGTAGGGATCGAAAGTGACATATAAAAAAATTGATAAAGTGATAACTGAAATTTTAGATCATTTGTCTACATTGACACTCAAAACAAAAGAGTACACACGCCTTGTTTGGCAAGTAGATGGGCAACTTATTTTCCCAGGGCTTTCATGGTTATCTGAACAAAATTGTTATCCGCAATTTTATTGGTACCAACGTACTGGAGCGCAAGAGTGTAGTGCTATCGGAATGGTAAAATCTTTCCAATCGATTGATAACGCACAGGCTTTTTTATCGCAATATCCCCAAATGCCAGATATGCGTTTATGGGGATTAAACGGCTGGAATGCCGTTGGAGAAGACATTCCTGAAACGTTGAAGCAACAAGCAACCTTTTGTTTTTTACCACGATTGGAAATTTATCGATGCCGTTCGACAGTGAACATTAGCATCCATATTGACGGTGAAGAAGATCGTTTAAATGCAATCCATTTTTTACGCCAACTAAAGCCTACATCAGAAGGCGTTTTAACCCTTTGTGCGAACATTACTGCTCAAGAACATATTCCTGACCATGATGAATGGTGCCGTTTATTGAACAGCGCCATTAATGATATGAAAGCAGGGAAAATGGAAAAGGTGGTGATGGCGCGAGAAACTAAGCTCACATTGACTGAACCTATTGCTGTGGCTGAGTTTTTATCGGAAAGTCAAAAAGTGAATCACTTTTGTTACCACTTTATGATGGCCTTTAGCCAACATTCAGGCTTTATATCTTCTACACCCGAACGTTTATATTTACGCCAAGGTGAACTGCTAAATTCAGAAGCTTTAGCAGGGACGGTGGCAAATGATCCTGACGATGCTATTGCCGCGGAATATGCAAAGTGGCTAATGGAAGACAAAAAAAATCAACATGAAAATTTGGTTGTGGTTGATGATATTTGTCAGCAATTACAAGGTGCTGTAACAGGTGTGGATGTATCTAGCGCGAAAGTTATTCGTTTAAGAAAAATCCAGCACCTATACCGTTCTATCGTTGCAACCCTCGTCACGCCTTCTGATAGTGACTGTTTACAACGTTTGCAGCCAACGGCGGCTGTTTGTGGATTACCCAGAAATGTCGCGCGACAATTTTTAGCTAATAATGAACCTTTTTCACGGGGTTGGTATGCGGGAACTGGCGGATTTATTAGCCTTAATCAAAGTGAATTTGCGGTATCATTGCGCTGTGCACAAATAGAAGGAGCGCAGGTTTCTTTATATTCAGGCGCGGGTATTGTCAGCGACTCAGACCCAGAACAAGAATGGACAGAGATTGAAAATAAAGCGGCTGGGTTAAAATCTTTATTTGGAAATAACGAAAAACCATAACATAAAAATGGTTATTTTCTTTTTATTTTCAATTAGTTCATCAAAAATTGTTCTGAGATCAAGAAATTTATCTCAAGCAGTCTAAACTAATTGATAATTAATAATTTGCTGAGCATATTATGTCGAATTCTGCGTTTAACATCCGTTGGGCTGAAGTGATCCTTGAAGCACTTGCCCGCCATGGTATGAAACATATTTGTATTGCACCAGGCTCTCGCTCGACGCCTTTGACTCTGGCGGCGATCAATAACGCCAAATTACATTGTCATACTCACTTCGATGAGCGTGGTCTAGGGCATCTCGCACTTGGATTGGCAAAAGCTAGTAATGAGCCCGTTGGCGTCATTGTGACATCAGGAACTGCGGTTGCAAACCTTTACCCTGCATTGATAGAAGCGGGGTTAACTGGGGAAAAAATCATTTTTCTCACCGCTGATAGGCCGCCTGAGTTAATTGACTGTGGTGCTAACCAAGCTATTCGGCAAACCCATATCTTTGCTTCACATCCATCCCAAGCGTTAATGTTGCCAAGGCCGACAAAAGATATTTCTGCAAAATGGTTAGTCACCGCTGTTGATAATGGCATGAACCAACTGCATCATGGTGCATTCCATATTAATTGTCCCTTTGCAGAGCCGCTATATGGCAGCACTGAGGGGGAATATGAATGGCAAAAGGCACTCGGAGAATGGTGGAGCTCTAACCATCCTTGGCTAAGTGAGCCTCTGACGAATACGGTGGCACTCGTTGCTGATTGGTATTTTTGGCGGCAGAAAAAAGGCGTCGTTATTGCTGGTCGAATGACGGCAAGTGAAGGAGAGCGCGTCGCGAAATGGGCTCAAGAGCTGGGATGGCCTGTCTTAGGTGATGTATTGTCGCAAACGGGTCAGCCTTTCCCTTGTGCCGATTTATGGTTACAACACCCAGATGCTCAGGGTATTTTAAAAGAAGCAGAATTAGTCGTGCAGTTTGGGTCTAGTTTAACGGGAAAACGCCTGTTACAGTGGCAAGCCAGTTGTGAACCCGAAGAATATTGGATTATCGATGCCATACCCCAGCGTCTCGATCCCGCCAATCATATGGGTCGTAAATTAACCTGTTCAATTAGAGGTTGGTTGGATAATCATCCAGCACAGCCACGCAGTTTATGGTGTGAACCTTTACTGGCTTTAGCACAGAAAACCCAACTTTATGTGCGCCAGCAGCTAAGTGAACAATTTTCAGAAGCCGCAGTCGCTCATCAATTGCCTGAACTGCTTTCATCAAGAGGGCAACTGTTTGTTGGTAACAGCTTAATTGTACGTTTAGTGGATGCATTAGCTCAATTACCAGCCAATTACCCTGTATATAGTAATCGTGGTGCAAGTGGCATTGACGGGTTGATCTCGACAATGGCGGGCGTACAAAGAGCAACCGCAAGACCAACATTGGGAATTGTGGGAGACATTTCTGCATTATACGACCTAAATAGCTTAGCGCTATTGCGTAAACCTTCAGCGCCAACGGTTTTAATTATCGTCAACAATAATGGTGGGCAAATTTTCTCAATGCTGCCAACACCGGATGAAGCAAGAACACATTATTATTGCATGCCGCAAAATGTTAGTTTTGAACCCGCCGCTAAAATGTTTGGTTTACAGTATTGTGCCCCAACAGATTGGGCTACATTGAAAGACACCATAGTACAATTCTGGCATAGCCAACATGGCACCTTATTGGTGGAGTTAGTCGTGGATAGTGATGAAGGCGCTCTTATCTTAAAACAACTACTGAGTGATATAGCGGAATTTTAATGTTATCAGCCCAAACTCACAACCCAGATGCCCCAAGGCCTTGGTTAGTCTGGCTACATGGATTACTAGGTAGCTCTGATGATTGGTTGCCCGTTATTGATAATTTCAATAACTACCCATCATTACTGGTTGATTTACCAGGGCATGGTGCATCGAAGTTTGAGGCATGCCACGGTTTTTCGCATTTTGATCAACAGCTTTGTGCGCTTTTGCACTATCATCAAATTGATGAATATTATTTGATTGGTTATTCATTAGGTGCACGTCTTGCCATGCACTTTGCCTGTCATTGCCCGCCAAAGGGGTTATTAGGCCTAATTATTGAAGGTGGAAATGTTGGTTTAACAAGCCATCAAGAACGAGTAAATCGGGAAGCTAATGACCATGCATGGGCTCAACGTTTTCGTGTGGAACCGATTGAAAACGTGCTTAATGATTGGTACCAACAGCCTGTATTTATGGATTTAACACTCGCTCAAAGAGAGCAATTAATCAATTTACGTCGGCAAAATAACGCACAAAGTATTGCGGATATGCTAGAAAGCACATCACTTGCTAAGCAGCCTTTTTTGGTCGACAAACTGTCTCAACTGAGTTGTCCCTATTGCTATTTTTGTGGTGAGAGGGATCAAAAATTTCGAAGCGTTTCGCAACAATATGCTTTGCCGTTAACGTTGATTGCAAATGCAGGGCATAATGCACATCGGGAAAACCCGACGGGTTATGCGGCTGCACTTCATCATTTTTTATCATATAGTGGTTAAAGGGATCTGATAATGATTTATCCAAGTGAAGAAAAATTATATGCGCCTATTGAGTGGCAAGACTGCTCGACAGGGTTTGAAGACATTCGCTATCACAAGTCCCCTGAAGGGATTGCAAAAATTACCATTAACCGTCCTGAAGTGCGTAATGCTTTTCGCCCACAAACGGTAAAAGAAATGATCCAAGCACTGTCCGACGCACGTTATGATGACCAGATTGGTACGATCATTTTAACGGGAGAAGGCGAAAAAGCGTTTTGTGCGGGCGGTGACCAAAAAATTCGGGGTGATTACGGCGGATATCGTGATGAGAGTGGAACTCACCATTTAAATGTTCTTGATTTTCAACGCCAAATTCGTACCTGTCCAAAACCTGTCGTGGCGATGGTCGCCGGTTTCTCGATTGGCGGTGGTCATGTTTTACACATGATGTGCGATTTAACGATTGCCGCTGACAATGCGATTTTCGGCCAAACAGGGCCAAAAGTCGGGTCATTTGATGGCGGATGGGGCGCATCTTATATGGCGCGTATCGTAGGTCAAAAGAAAGCGCGCGAAATTTGGTTCCTGTGTCGCCAATATAATGCTCAAGAGGCATTAGAGATGGGGCTGGTTAATACCGTTGTTCCTTATGCTGACCTCGAAAAAGAGACGGTGCGTTGGTGCCGTGAGATGTTAGAAAATAGCCCAATGGCCTTACGGTGCCTAAAAGCCGCCTTGAATGCGGATTGTGATGGTCAGGCGGGTCTGCAAGAATTAGCCGGTAACGCTACTATGCTGTTCTACATGACTGATGAAGGTCAAGAAGGCCGTAATGCTTTCAATGAAAAACGTGCACCTGATTTCTCTAAATATAAGCGTAATCCGTAATGCGTAAAGCCAAGGTTTATTCGTTCAGCCTGCCGATGGAGGCAGGCGTTATCCTTCGTTATCAACGGCTAAAAACCCGTGATGGGCTTTTGGTGTGTTTGCAAGATGGGGATAACGAAGGTTGGGGGGAAATTTCGCCTCTACCTGAATTTAGTCAAGAAACGCTGGAACAAGCGACCGCTGAAACTATTATTCGACTAAATGAATGGGTGAAAGAAGGCCATTTTTCCGAAAGTAAACTCCCTTCAGTGGCCTTCGGTTGTAGCAGTGCAATGGCTGAGTTAACAGGCGAGTTGCCTAAAGAGGCTGACTATCGCAAAGCACCATTGTGCAGTGGCGACCCAGATGACCTCATTTTAAGCCTTGATGCAATGGAAGGTGAAAAAGTTGCAAAGGTAAAAGTTGGGTTATACGAAGCGGTACGTGATGGTATGGTCGTTAACCTACTATTAGAGGCGGTTCCAGAACTAAAATTACGTCTGGACGCAAATCGCAGTTGGACACGCGCTAAAGCAGATGGTTTTGCTAAATACGTTAATCCAGATTATCGTGGCCGTATCGCATTTTTAGAAGAGCCGTGCAAAACCCGTGAAGAATCACTGCAATTCGCCGCAGATACAGGGATTAACATTGCATGGGATGAAAGTGTGCGTGAAAGCAGTTTCAAAGTAGAGGCTCAGCAAGGGGTCGCTGCGATTGTGATTAAGCCTACATTGACGGGTAGCTTATCTTATTGTCGCTCTTTAGTGGAAGATGCACACCGTTTAGGGTTACAAGCAGTGATAAGCTCATCTATTGAAACGAGTTTTGGATTAACACAATTGGCACGTGTTGCTCATTGGCTGACTCCCGATACTATCCCCGGTTTGGATACTGTTTCATTGATCCAATCACAGTTGGTTCGACCTTGGCCTGACTGTGAAATACCGGTACAACAACTCGATGAATTAACGGTTGTATGGCAGAGTTAAAAGACTTCAGCGACTGGCCTTGGCGGCATTGGGCCAGTCTTCAAGCTCATTCAGTCGCATTACTGGCAGATGCTGAAAGTATCACTTGGGGCGTTTTAAACCAGCGGGTTAGCAATCTTGTAACCTATTTTTCCAAGCAAGGTGTTGCCCAAGGGCAATGTGTTGTTTTAAGAGGTAAAAATTCGATTGATTTACTTCTTAGCCAATTAGCGCTTATTGCGTGTGGTGCAAAGGTTTTACCTCTAAATCCTCGTTTACCTGAAAGACTACTTACTGAGTTGCTACCGCATCTTAATGTTGATGCCGTGATTGATTTCACTGATGATACAAATATATTTGCGAAGTATCGAAACCTAAATTGCCAACAGGATAACCTCTTTATTGGTGATGATGCTTCTGCAGCTGTTGATTTTCTCTCTGCACTAGAGCAGCCTGCGACGTTAATATTAACTTCTGGTTCCACGGGTTTACCGAAAGCCGCAGTTCATAGTATGGCAGGCCATTTGAGTAGTGCCGAGGGCGTTGTCAGTGTCATGAATTACCAACAAGGGGACTGCTGGTTACTGTCCTTGCCACTTTTTCATGTTTCAGGACAAGGAATTGTTTGGCGCTGGCTACTTCAAGGTGGAAGTTTAGCGTTGAAAAACTCGCCGCTGGTGGATGCATTGCGAGGAGTCACCCACGCGTCTTTAGTGCCTACTCAACTATGGCGCTTACTCAATGAGGAAATCGTTGAGCCATTTACTTTAAAAGAAGTTTTATTAGGTGGAGCTTTGATCCCAACAACACTCACTGATTTAGCTGAAAGTCGTGGGATCGCCTGCTGGAGTGGCTATGGGATGACTGAAATGGCATCTACGGTGTGTGCGAAACGTGCAGATGGTAAAAAAGGTGTCGGCCTACCTTTAAAAGGAAAGCGCCTTCGCATCATCGATGATGAAATCCAAATTCAATCGAATAGCCAAGCGATGGGTTATTGGTTTGATGGTGAAATGAAACCATTAAATTGTACTGGTGACTGGTTTAAAACGAATGATAAAGGCGCGTTTATTGACGGTGAGTATCAGATCCTCGGCCGTTTAGATAATTTGTTTATCAGTGGTGGGGAATGTGTTCAGCCTGAAGACATTGAATCGGTCATAAATTCCCACCCGGATGTTAGCCAGAGCTTTATTATTCCTGTTGACGATGAGCAATTTGGTCAACGACCTGTGGCGGTTGTGGAGTGTGATTTAAATTTACCACTTAGTGAATTATCTGTTTGGCTGAAAGATAAACTCGCACCATATCAGAACCCTATGGCATTTTATCATTTAGATTCTCAACTGAAAGCAGGGGGGATCAAGGTTTCTCGCCAGCAAGTCAAACAGTGGTTATATACAAAAACAGACTTTAATCATTAAAAAGTGGCAGATATGACTCTGCCACTCAATCTAGTTATTTTTTCAGAGCATTCAACGCTTTTTCTACACCAGCACCGTACTCAGGGTGAACTTGTTTGAATAGTCCAATCTGACGCACTTGGGTTTCTTCTGTTGCATCAATCAACTCCCCTGCGATGCGTTTAAACATCCTTTGATGTTCGGCATCATCTAATAGTTCATATAAAGCACGAGGTTGGCTGAAATAATCCTGATCTTCACGATGATCCCAGTGATCCGCTGCACCTTCAATAGACAATGGGGGTTCACTAAAATCAGGTTGCTCTTGGAATAAGCCAGCTTCATTAGGCTCATAAGTTACGTGGTTACCGCTATTACCGTCTACACGCATAGCGCCATCTCGGTGGTAATTATGGAATGGGCAACGAGGTGCATTGACAGGAATTTGGTGGTGGTTGACACCAAGGCGATAGCGATGAGCATCCCCGTAAGAGAATAAGCGACCTTGCAGCATTCTATCTGGCGAGAAACCAATACCAGGAACGACGTTTGCAGGGCTAAATGCGGCTTGCTCAACATCAGCAAAGTAATTGTCTGGGTTACGGTTTAATTCGAAATAACCAACATCGATTAGTGGGTAATCTTTATGCGGCCAAACTTTAGTCAGATCAAATGGGTTGTAGGGGACATCAGATGCTTCTTTTTCAGGCATAATCTGAACTTGTAATTTCCAACGTGGGAAGTCACCTTTTTCGATAGACTCAAAGAGATCACGTTGTGAACTTTCTCTATCTTTTCCTACTAACTGTTCTGCTTGTTCATCAGAGAGATTTTCGATGCCTTGTTGACAACGGAAATGGAATTTCACCCAGAAACGTTCGTTATTGCTATTGATAAAGCTGTAAGTGTGACTACCAAAGCCGTGCATATGGCGGTAACTTTGGGGAATACCTCTATCGCTGGCATCAATAGTGAGCTGGTGCAAAGATTCTGGTAATTGAGAGAAGAATGCCCATTTGTGTTCCATCGTACGTAAATTAGAACGAGGATCACGTTTAACGACGTGATTTAAATCAGGAAATTTTAATGGGTCACGGAAGTAGAATACAGGGGTATTGTTACCAACCATATCCCAGTTACCTTCTTCAGTATAAAATTTCAGAGCAAAACCACGAATATCACGCTCTGCATCAGCAGCCCCTCGTTCCCCTGCAACCGTTGAAAAACGAGCAAACATCTCTGTTTTTTTTCCAACTTCTGAGAAAATTTTTGCACGAGTATAGCGGCTGATATCATGGGTGACTGTAAATGTTCCAAATGCCCCTGACCCTTTAGCATGCATACGTCTTTCAGGGATTACTTCACGATCAAAATGAGCCAGTTTTTCTAAAAACCAAACATCTTGTAATAACATAGGACCGCGCTTGCCGGCTGTCATTACATTATTGTTATTGGCGACGGGAGCGCCAGCGGCGGTTGTAAGGCCTTTTTTCTTCATCACATTGCTCCTTTTTGGATTAAATCACTACACAAAGCTAACTATTAAGTTAATTTTTTGTAATGATAAAAATTTGTCACTATAATAAACTTATAATTCAGTATAGTAGTTGTAGAATTGATTATCTAATTAATATAACCAATTACTGTGATTAACTGCGAAAATTTGTTATTTGACATAGGTGAAATTAAAAATATTTCTTTAATTACATTATGTTATGCAAGATAAAATGTGGTTTTATAGATAATGCTGCGTAAATCTGAGTAAGAATAGCTGAGAAAAGTGTGAAATTTTAGTAGTATCAGTGGGTAATAATTTAAAGAGGATAAAATAATGCGCAAAGTAGTTTTATTTGTAGCGGCGATGACCCCGTTTTTTATGAGCTCTGCTCAGGCTGTGTCTGTAAGTGCACAAGCAGGTAAACACTATACTGAATTATCAGCAGGTTTAGGCAATCAAAATGCAGGTTTGGCATTCAATGGCTCTTGGGCACGCAGTGACCATGATGGTCAAATGGGCAGTGTTGGTGCTACATTTGGCTTGCCAGTTGGGCCTTTTGCTGCATATGTCGGTGGTAAAGGTTTATATTTATCACCGGATAACAATAGCAGCGGTGCTGCATTGGCTGTTGGTGGTGGCTTAAATTGGCAAGCAATGCCTTCACTGAATATTTATGGTGAAGCTTATGGTGCTCCCGAATCGTTAACGTCAGGTAGTAAATCATTTGTAGAGGCCAAAGCAGGTGCGCGTTATACGGTGTTTAAGCCGTTATCTGTTGATGCAGGTTATCGCTTGATTGAAATGAAAGGCTCACACAATAAATCGAATGAGAAGATTGCTGATGGCTTTTACCTCGGCGCTGGTCTTTCATTCTAATTGTGTTACCTTCTGTATGTCGCCCTTAACTACGTATTTTAAGTGTACGTTTAGGGCGAATTGATGATGGAAACCTAATTGAATTTTTTTAAAATCAAATAATTAAATTTCTGACTACACACACCAAGCTGTTCCCTTTAGCTTCCATCGCATTACTGTCATGATGACCAATTGGTCACGGCTCAATCCTGTACCTTTCATAATAATTTCAGGGCTAACACCATTTTTCAGCAGTTAGGCTGCCTTGGTTAGTTTTGCCTCTTCTCTGCCTTGCTTAATGCCTTCTCGGCGGCCATTGAGTTGTACTTTCAGTGCTATGTGCTGTTATATGACGAAATTAAAGAAATATATATCAAATAATATGCATACATAGATTGAATAGGAATGCTCGGTGATTACTCATTGATGGCGGGTATCAAACTATGAACTACAGTGGTTATGAGGGAATAGTTAATTTCGGATAAACAAAAGCCGCAATTTGACGTTACCCAGATTGCGGCTTAATTTGTTAGCCAACGTTCGGTAAAAAGCCTGCAACAATTGAAAATTGGATAGCGATAACGGCAATACCACATATGAGGACTAAAGCTAAAATGGGGGTGCCACCTTTGACTTGATAGCCACTTTGGACTTCTAACTTGCGCACGCGTAATGTCAACAATGCAGGAATGATCAGTGCTAGTACTGATAGCGCAACAGCAGCATAAGTAAGCGCTTGTACGAAACTACTAAAGAATAGGGCTGCTAATAGAGGAGGAATAAAGGTTAATAAACCTGTTTGTACACGGCCGATAAAATGATTGCTACGTTTGAATAAATCAGCAAGATAATCAAATAAGCCCAATGCAACCCCTAAGAATGATGTTGCTAGTGCTAAATCCATGAATAAGCTAACTGCAATATTAACCCGAGGTGTAGCTACGACATCACGGATAGCGGTAAGTAACCCATTAAGACCAGATTGCTGTGCGAGTATCCCCATAAATGTGTGTGATGGAATAGACCCTAACGTCGCGATTTGCCATAAAATATAGGCAACGAGAGGGATTGCACTTCCAGTAATAAAAATCATGCGTAATTTACGCACATCCCCATTCATATAGTTAACTAAACTCGGCACGCTGCCATGAAAGCCAAATGAGGTAAAAATAACGGGTACAGCGGCAAGGACTAGGCCTTTTTCAATTGGCATTGTGCTTAAATTCACAGCTTGAGCATGTGGCATCATAACTACTAGCATAATGACGAGAAAAATCGTTTTCGCTGTGAATAAGATCCGGTTAATAAAATCAACGGAATGGGTTCCGATACACACCACTGCACCACCAATAATAGTAAAGGCAATAATGGCGGTATTGGTGGATATATGAACCCCCCACCATGAAGATAAACTGTCTGAAATTAACACGCCAGCACCGCCAATATAAGCGGTTGTTAATGCATACATCAGCAGCAACATACTAAGACCGGTGACAATTTGGCCTGCGGGTCCTAAGTATTTTTTTGCAACAGAGCCTAGCCCCATATTTGCTGGATTGTGTTGATACACTTCAACTAACAGTAATGAGGTATAACTCATTAACATCCATAAGCCGACGAGTAAACAGATGATGCCAGTGAAACCGACACCTGCAGCGGCAAGTGGCATAGCCAGCATCCCTGCGCCTATTGTTGTTCCTGCAACGATTAACACACTGCCAAGCGTACGATTCTTCACAAGTTCCTCTAATTGAATTTGAAATATTAATAAGTGATGCAGATTATGCGATTGCGTTTACGCTGTCAAATGTAAATTACAGGTGTTGTAATTTTATGTTTACACTAATTTAAAAGAATAGATAAATTGAATAAAAGGCGTGACGTTAACATAGTAAAGAAAAAATGATGAATAAAGGTAATTAAAGGTAAATTTACATGATGGGTTATGTTAAAAAATGATATTTAACATACTGATTTTAAATAATACAGTGGGGAGCTGAATATTATGCCAGTAACTTAAGAAGAATAGTGTGATGAGGTCATAAAAAAAGCATAAAAAATAAAACTAAATTGATTTTTAAATTATCATAAATCAAATTAATACTTGAAAATCATCCCGATAATAGATGTAAACATTTATAAAAGGATGGAACTATGGACTTTATGATACAACTTGCCATTATCCTTGTTTGCTTATTCTACGGAGCAAAAAAAGGTGGGATGGCACTAGGACTTTTAGGTGGTGTAGGCCTTGTTATTTTGGTTTTTGGCTTTGGTTTACCTCCAGGAAAACCGCCTGTTGATGTTATGCTTGTAATCATTGCTGTTGTTGCCGCATCAGCAACGTTACAAGCGTCAGGCGGTTTGGATGTCATGCTGCAGATTGCAGAACGACTACTACGGAAAAACCCGAAATACATTTCTATTGTGGCACCTTTTGTGACATGTATCTTAACCATTTTGTGTGGTACAGGGCATGTTGTTTATACTATTTTACCTATCATCTATGATGCGGCGATTAAAAATAATATTCGTCCAGAAAGGCCAATGGCGGCGAGTAGTATTGGGGCTCAAATGGGGATTATCGCTAGCCCCGTATCCGTTGCTGTCGTTTCATTAGTTGCTATGCTAAATGGTGTGACCATCAATGGTAAGTCACTCGAATTTTTGGATTTATTAGCAATAACTATTCCATCAACCTTAATTGGTATTCTGGCGATTGGTATTTTTAGCTGGTTTAGAGGTAAAGATCTGGATAAAGACCCTGTATTCCAAGAGTTTATTTCTGTCCCTGAAAATCATGACTATGTTTATGGGGATACCGTTACATTACTGGACAAAAAATTACCGAAAATTAATTGGGTTGCGATGTGGATTTTCTTAGCATCCATTGTTGTCGTCGCATTATTAGGTGCATTCTCTGAACTTAGACCTCTGGTGAATGGTAAGCCATTATCTATGGTATTGGTTATTCAGATGTTTATGTTATTAGCGGGTGCGTTAATCATTATTATTTGTAAAACTAACCCAGCACAGATTTCGAAAAATGAAGTTTTCCGTTCAGGGATGATTGCGATTGTTGCAGTATATGGCATCGCATGGATGGCTGAAACCATGTTTGGTGCTCATATGGATGAAATCAAAGGCACATTAGGTGCTTTAGTGAAAGATTTCCCTTGGGCCTATGCAGTTATTTTACTGTTAGTTTCTAAGTTTGTTAACTCACAAGCAGCAGCACTGGCCGCAGTGGTTCCCATTGCGTTAGGAATTGGTGTGGACCCTGCGTATATTATTGCATCCGCTCCGGCGTGTTATGGTTACTATATATTACCAACTTATCCAAGTGACCTTGCAGCTATTCAATTTGACCGTTCAGGGACAACACGAATTGGTAAGTTTGTTATCAACCACAGCTTCATTTTGCCCGGTTTAATCGGGGTAGGTGTATCTTGTGTGTTTGGTTGGGTATTTGCATGGCTTTATGGTTATCTATAACCGATAAAAAAAGTAAATAAAAAAAGTAAATAAAAAAGCGATTGTATGACGAACCAAATTGTTGTCATACAATCGCTTATTAAATAAAGATATTAGCCAATTTCAATATCAGAAAGTGGATGGCAGCAACAAGGCAAAATTTCACCTTCTTGCACAAAGGCTAATGGTTTATGTTTATAGCCAACTTTTCCCCGTAACAACGTTACGCGACATGAACCACAATAACCTTCGCGGCATTGATACTCTACAGGTACCCGACTATCTTCTAGTGCTTCCAATAAACAGGAATGAACTTCTGTATGGTAGGGGACTTGAACACCCTGCGTTAGTCGCAGGGTGATTTTGTGACTCGCCATAATTACAGTTCGAAATCACTCAGGTCATCAGTATTGACTTCAGAGTCAATTTGACCCACTAAGTAAGAACTCACTTCAACCTCTTGTGGGGCAACTTGTACGTTGTCAGACACCAACCAAGCATTAATCCATGGAATTGGGTTAGAACGTGCTTCAAATGGCAGTTTAAGTCCGACAGCTTGCATACGAATGTTCGTAATATACTCAACATATTGGCATAAAATATCTTTATTTAAGCCAATCATCGACCCTTCGCTGAATAAGTAGTCAGCCCATTCTTTTTCTTGTTCAGCGGCTTGAACGAATAAATCGTAGCACTCTTGCTCACATTCAGCGGCAATTTCAGCCATTTCTGGGTCATCTTGGCCTGAACGCAGCAAATTCAACATATGCTGTGTTCCCGTTAAATGGAGGGCTTCATCGCGGGCAATCAATTTGATGATTTTTGCGTTACCTTCCATCAGTTCACGTTCAGCAAACGCAAATGAGCAAGCAAAGCTCACGTAAAAGCGGATAGCTTCTAGGGCATTGACACTCATTAAGCACAGATACAGCTGCTTTTTCAGTTGACGCAGCGAAACAGTGACTTGTTTACCGTTACAAGTATGCGTGCCTTCACCAAACATATGATAGTAATTGGTCATTTCGATAAGGTCATCGTAAAAACCCGAGATATCTTTAGCGCGTTTTAAAATTTCTTCATTTTCGACGATATCATCAAAAATGATAGCGGGGTCATTCACGATATTACGAATAATATGCGTATAAGAGCGTGAGTGGATGGTTTCTGAGAATGCCCACGTTTCAACCCAAGTTTCCAGCTCAGGAATCGAAATTAACGGTAATAACGCAACGTTAGGGCTACGACCCTGAATGGAATCAAGTAGCGTTTGGTATTTCAGGTTACTGATAAAAATATGTTTTTCGTGATCAGGCAACGCATTGTAGTCAATACGGTCGCGAGATACGTCAACTTCTTCTGGACGCCAGAAAAACGAAAGTTGCTTCTCGATCAGCTTTTCAAAAATAGGGTACTTTTGCTGATCGTAGCGTGCTACGTTAACAGGCTGGCCGAAAAACATCGGCTCCAGCATTTGGTCATTTCTCTTTTGTGAAAATGTTGTATATGTATGTGACATAACAATTCCTATTAAATTTTACACGCGCCGCCTTCGCAATCGGAATCCGCAGACTCAACCACTTCTTCCAGATCACCTTGTACATCTTCCGCGCCATCACGGGTGTTATGATAGTAAAGTGTTTTCACACCAAACTTATAGGCGAGCAATAAATCTTTTAGCAATTGGTTCATTGGTACTTTACCGTTCTCAAAACGAGTTGGGTCATAGTTTGTGTTAGCAGAGATAGACTGGTCGATAAACTTCTGCATAATACCAACGAGTTGTAAATAACCGGTAATAGAGGGCATTTGCCATAACAGCTCATAAGCGCCTTTTAGATTTTCGTAATCAGGCACGACTTGGCGCAAGATACCATCTTTAGAGGCTTTGATACTGATGTAACCACGAGGGGGTTCAATCCCATTAGTTGCGTTTGAAATCTGAGATGATGTTTCAGAAGGCATCAAAGCAGATAACGTCGAGTTACGCAGTCCATATTGTTTAATATCTTGGCGTAATGCTTCCCAATCATAATGCAGAGGCTCATTGGTTAACTTATCGAGTTCTTTTTTGTAAGTATCGATAGGTAAGATACCTTGTGCATAAGTAGTTTCATTGAACCACGGGCAAGCACCTTGCTCTTTTGCTAACTCATTCGATGCTTTTAACAAATAGTATTGGATAGCTTCGAATGTTTTGTGAGTTAGGTTGTTTGCACTACCATCGGAGTAGCGGACACCATGTTTTGCCAAGTAATATGCGTAGTTAATCACACCAACGCCCAATGTGCGGCGGCCCATTGAGCCTTGGCGTGCAGCGATAATTGGGTAGTCTTGGTAATCAAGTAAGGCATCTAATGCGCGAACGGCTAACACAGCTAGCTCTTCTAGTTCATCTAGGCTATCAATTGCGCCTAAGTTAAAAGCTGATAGTGTACACAGTGCAATTTCGCCATTTTCATCATTGATGTTATTCAATGGCTTAGTAGGCAATGCAATTTCTAAACACAAGTTTGATTGACGAACAGGAGCAATTTCTGGGTCAAACGGGCTGTGCGTATTACAGTGGTCAACGTTCTGAATGTAAATACGACCAGTAGAAGCACGTTCCTGCATCATTAATGAAAACAACTCAACCGCTTTGATGCTAGATTTGCGGATGTTTTCGTCTTTTTCATATTTTACATATAAACGCTCGAACTCTTCCTGATTAGCAAAAAAAGCGTCATACAGGCCAGGAACATCGGATGGACTAAATAGGGTAATGTCTTGGTTTTTAATCAAACGTTCGTACATCAGTTTATTCAACTGTACACCATAGTCCATATGGCGAACACGGTTACCTTCAACACCACGGTTATTTTTCAGAACTAATAAGCTTTCAACTTCAAGGTGCCAAATTGGGTAGAATAAGGTTGCAGCGCCACCACGAACACCACCTTGCGAGCAGGATTTAACGGCTGTTTGGAAGTGTTTATAGAATGGAATACATCCAGTATGGAATGCCTCGCCGCCACGAATTGGGCTACCTAATGCACGAATGCGACCTGCATTTACCCCGATCCCCGCACGTTGCGAAACATATTTAACGATGGCACTAGAAGTTGCATTGATAGAATCAAGGCTATCGCCACATTCAATTAGCACGCAAGAGCTGAATTGGCGTGTAGGTGTACGTACCCCCGCCATAATCGGCGTAGGTAATGAAATTTTGAACGTAGATACGGCATCATAGAAACGACGAATATAATCAAGGCGTGTTTCTTTTGGATAATGTGAAAATAGGCAAGCTGCGACCAAGATATATAAAAATTGTGCGCTTTCGTAGATTTCACCCGTTACACGGTTTTGAACTAAATATTTCCCTTCAAGCTGTTTTACAGCTGCGTAGGAGAAATTCATATCACGCCAATGGTCAATAAAACCATCCATTTGCTCGAACTCTGCTTCAGAGTAGTCTTCCAGCAAATGCTTATCATATTTACCCATTTCAACAAGGCGTTTGACATGTGTATACAGTGCTGGTGGCTCAAACTGGCCATAAGCTTTCTTGCGTAAGTTAAAAATAGCAAGACGCGCAGCAAGGTACTGATAATCTGGTGTTTCACCAGTAATCAAATCTGCGGCTGCTTTGATCATCGTTTCGTGAATATCAGAAGTTCTGATCCCATCATAAAACTGAATCTGTGAACGTAACTCCACCTGAGAAACAGATACGTTACTGAGGCCTTCAGCAGCCCAGGTTATTACCTTGTGGATTTTATCGAGATCAATGCGTTCTTTGTGTCCATCACGTTTTGTGACTAACAGACTCTGGTTCATGAGAAAGTACACCTTGGTTGAACTGCAAATAGGAACAAATAAACATAAAAAAGCCCATGGTTTAATGCCATGAGACTAGTGATGTTATGTTATTGATTGCCACTATATGTAGTAGTTTATTGAGAATACAATAACAAGATAATGTTAATATGCGATTTTATCAAGTGAACAAATCGAAGGGTTCTTGTGGATAACTGGTTGGATAAGAAAGTGGATCATGTCGGTAAGCTGCATGGTAAAAGGGACTAATAAAAAAAAGCTTCCGACATGAAGACTAAAATAAATTTTGTAAACGGCGATCGTTTGCTGCTTTCTTAAACGTACTGCTTGTGATTTATTCTTGTCGTGATTAAATCATTGCTCACTCATTGTGTGGAGCATATAATTCACATCCACATTAGGTCCAAGCCAGAACTTGTCAGTCAGTGGATTATAGTGCAATCCGATGATATGTTGATCTTTTAATTGCGTACCATCAACCCAATTGATCAATTCAGATGGGCGAATAAATTTATTCGCATCATGAGTGCCTTTGGGAACCATTTTCATCACATATTCAGCGGCGACCACAGCCATTAACCAAGCTTTTTTGTTACGGTTTATGGTCGAAAAAATAACATGCCCACCAGGTTTAACTAATTTTGCACAAGCTTTAACAACCGATTGTGGGTCCGGTACATGCTCAAGCATTTCCATACATGTTACTACATCATAAGCTTGTGGGTGTTTATCTGCATGTTGTTCAACGGTTTCTTGCACATATTCCACAGGAATACCGGATTCAAGAGAATGCAAACGAGCGACCATCAGCGGCTCTGCGCCCATATCGAGGCCAGTCACATTTGCGCCTTCTCGCGCCATACTTTCAGATAAAATTCCACCACCACAGCCAACGTCGAGGATCTTTTTACCAAAAATACCGCCGACACGTTGCATGATATAACCTAAACGTAACGGGTTAATCCGGTGCAGCGGAGCAAATTCACCTTCTAAGTCCCACCAACGAGAAGCGATGGACTCAAATTTTTCGATTTCTTGCTTGTCGACGTTAAGATAAGCTGGGGTTTGGGTATCACTCATTTAAAAATGCTCCTATTTTTATCCTACTCTCCAAAGACCTATTCTTTACGGCAGTGTTGATAGGTGAGGGAATAGGTGTCCGTTAATTATTGAAGGTTATAAATCGAACAATAATTCAGTTATTACCGTTATAAATGAGTAATCCTTCAAGTTTCGGACACATAAACTTAATTTTCCGCTATTATACATGTCTTGGAAGACAAATACCCGTCTCTTATTTTTATTAAATTGGCGAATTGTGGTATAGTTCTACTCTTTGAATCCGAAGTTATGAGGGACAGTGGTTCCATGAGCGAGATTGCCAGAGAAATCACACCAGTTAATATCGAAGAAGAGCTTAAAAGTTCATATTTGGATTATGCAATGTCCGTTATTGTCGGTCGTGCACTTCCAGATGTTCGAGATGGACTGAAGCCAGTACATCGCAGAGTACTTTATGCGATGAATGTATTGGGAAATGATTGGAATAAACCCTATAAAAAATCTGCCCGTATAGTCGGGGACGTTATCGGTAAATACCATCCACATGGTGATAGCGCTGTTTACGAGACAATTGTTCGTCTTGCACAGCCTTTCTCAATGCGTTACATGCTGGTAGATGGTCAGGGAAACTTCGGTTCAGTTGACGGAGACTCTGCCGCGGCAATGCGTTATACGGAAATCCGTATGGCGAAAATTGCCCATGAGCTACTGGCTGATCTGGAAAAAGAAACCGTAGATTTCGTTCCAAACTATGACGGTACAGAGCAAATTCCTGAAGTTATGCCGACAAAAATCCCTAACCTGCTGGTTAACGGGTCGTCAGGTATTGCTGTTGGGATGGCAACCAATATCCCTCCTCACAATTTAGGGGAAGTGATCAACGGTTGTCTTGCTTATATAGAAGACGAAAATATCAGTATTGAAGGCTTGATGGAGCACATTCCGGGGCCTGATTTCCCTACCGCAGCTATCATCAATGGTCGCCGTGGTATTATCGACGCTTATCGTACTGGGCGAGGGAAAGTTTATATTCGCGCAAGTGCTGAAGTTGAAGTCGATGAAAAAAATGGTCGTGAGACTATTATCGTCAGTGAAATCCCCTATCAGGTGAACAAAGCGCGCTTGATTGAAAAAATCGCTGAACTTGTTAAAGAAAAACGTGTTGAAGGCATCAGTGCATTACGCGATGAGTCTGATAAAGACGGTATGCGTATTGTTATTGAGATTAAACGTGATGCAGTGGGTGAAGTTGTTCTCAACAATTTGTATTCACTGACTCAGTTGCAAGTTTCTTTCGGTATCAACATGGTGGCATTACACCAAGGCCAACCAAAAATTTTGAACCTGAAAGATATTATCGCCGCATTTGTGCGTCACCGTCGCGAAGTTGTGACACGCCGTACTATTTTCGAATTGCGTAAAGCTCGTGATCGCGCGCACATCCTTGAAGCGTTAGCTATTGCTTTAGCGAATATTGATCCAATTATTGAGCTAATTCGTAAAGCGCCAACACCAGCAGAAGCAAAAGCAGGGTTAATTGCAAGATCTTGGGATCTTGGCAACGTTGCTGCTATGTTGGAGCGTGCGGGTGATGATGCAGCGCGTCCTGAGTGGTTAGAGGACCAATTTGGTGTTCATGATGGTCAATATTTCCTGACTGAACAACAAGCGCAAGCTATCCTTGATTTACGTCTGCAAAAATTAACGGGTCTTGAACACGAAAAATTATTAGATGAATATCGCGAACTTCTCGTTCAAATTGAGGCATTGCTATTTATTTTACGCAGTCCTGAACGTTTGATGGAAGTGATCCGCGAAGAACTTGAAATTATTCGTAATACTTATAATGACCCTCGCCGTACAGAAATTACTGAAAATACCGCTGACATCAATATCGAAGACCTTATTAATCAAGAAGATGTTGTCGTTACACTGTCTCACCAAGGTTATGTGAAATATCAGCCATTGTCTGATTACGAAGCACAACGCCGCGGTGGTAAAGGTAAATCTGCTGCACGAACGAAAGACGAAGACTTTATCGATCGCTTGTTAGTTGCCAATACCCATGACACCATTTTGTGCTTCTCAAGCCGAGGTCGATTGTATTGGATGAAAGTTTATCAATTACCAGAGGCTAGCCGTGGTGCCCGTGGTCGTCCGATCGTTAACTTATTGCCACTTGAACAAGATGAGCGGATCACTGCTATCTTACCAGTGCGTGAGTACGAAGAGGGCTACAATGTCTTTATGGCCACAGCAAGTGGTACCGTGAAGAAAACACCTTTGAAAGAATTCAGCCGCCCAAGAAGTGCAGGTATTATTGCGGTTAACTTGAACGAAGGCGATGAACTGATTGGTGTTGATTTAACTGATGGTTCAAATGAAGTGATGCTGTTTTCTGCTCAAGGTAAAGTGGTACGTTTCGCTGAGGATGCCGTTCGCCCTATGGGGCGCACCGCTACAGGCGTGCGTGGTATTAAATTAATGGATGACGATAAAGTTGTTTCTTTAATTATTCCACGTGGCGAAGGCCATATCTTAACCGTGACAAAAAATGGTTATGGTAAACGTACTGAGGAAGCAGAATACCCAACGAAATCTCGTGCTACTCAAGGGGTAATCTCCATTAAAGTGAGTGAACGTAATGGGAACGTAGTTGGGGCTATCCAAGTTGATGAGACCGACCAAATCATGATGATCACCGATGCAGGGACATTAGTTCGCACACGTGTTTCTGAAGTGAGTGTTGTTGGCCGTAATACTCAAGGCGTGACCTTGATTAGAACAGCTGAAAATGAAAAAGTGGTTGGTTTGCAACGTGTTGCTGAAACAGATGATGATGAACATTTGGATGATGAAATTGCAGATGAAAACACCATTGAAAATGGTGCTGATGATGCGAACATTGACGAACAAGAGTAATCATAACGTTTAATTGACGACTTAACGGGCAGCAGTACATGCTGCCCGTTTTTAATTCATTATTATTAATATTCATATCTATGATTTTTCATGTATGTCGCTTTTTAATCAACTGATCGAGTATACTTAACGGTCACGGTATTGGATAGACAGGAAAGCGCTTGAGATATTTACCCTCGTTTAAAACATCACTTAGACTCTCTCGGGATTTATTTCGTATCCTTGGCTTGATGTTATGGGGTATGGGAGCGTTTATCACCTTATTTTTCGTCTATTCTCAATTCAATGAATATAAATCTGATATTCGCCAACAGTTTTATTCGGGCCATGAAAGCCTACAAGCTTATATCCAGCAAACGGGTGTAACTCTGAATTCTATTCAGTCGATGACCGAAAAATATAAAATGAGGCTAGAAGAGTCTGGGATGGGAACTCGTATCCCGACCAATTTTATTGAATCACCTAGTGTATCGAATTATTCTTTTTATAAGTTAACAAATAATACGGACTGTGATTATTTTAAGAAGCGAGCAGAGAATTATTTGTATGCCTTTGAGCAACTCAATTACTTTTGGAAAGATAGTATTGCTGCGCCACAGGCTTTGAACCATGTGTTTTTTATCGGTTCAGAAAGTTATTGTATGGTGGATTATCCTATTCGCTCAACAGTATCTGACATTGAAATGTTGAGAAAGGTGAGTTACGAAAGTGTACGTTCTTTCCAAGGGTTAAGCTTGCAAGGAAAAGAACGTAGCTTATATGCTATTGTCCACGGTGCTCAGCCAGATAATGGACAAGTATATTTAATACAACCAGTTAACGAAAAAAATAAAGTAATGGCTTTTATTGGTTTAGAACGCTCAATTAACCTGAACCAATTTAATATACGAAAGAATAAAGCCGTTGAAATCCTGATGGTTAATAGCTATAACCAGCCTGTTTTATATTCGCCTGTAGATATTAACCCTAAAAGCTCAGCGCTACTGAATATTACTGAGCCATCTTTTTTTGGTTTCAATTCTGATTATTCAAAATTAATCTTCAAAAAGCGTCTTGTTCCTTCTCAAGTCACAGTGATTTTTTCAATAGCTACTGCTCAGATACTAGCAAGCCTTGAAGATACTATTTTTTACGGAATAATAATTAATATTTTTACAGGGGTACTCATATTTTTCCTTATTTGGTTACTTGAAAGGAAAATGTTGGAGCCTGCAGCAAACACGGCGATCCGACTGGAAGAACATGAGCAGTTTAACCATAAGATTGTGGCTTCAGCACCTGTAGGAATTATTATTTTAAGACTTATTGATGGCGGGAATATTTTAAGTAATGAGCTGGCTCATGATTACTTTCGGCTTTTAAGTGATGATGATAAACAGCGAATTTTGACTATTATTCGTCAAAAAACAAGTCACTATATTGACGTTGTAACCACGGATGGCACACATTTACAAATCAGTTTTGTGAACTCACGTTATCAAAATGAAGATGTCGCTATCTGTGTGTTAATTGATATTAGTATCCGCGTTCAAATGGAAAAATCACTGCAAGATATTGCCGATGCCGCAGAACAAGCTAACCATGCCAAGTCGATGTTTTTAGCTACGGTTAGCCATGAATTAAGGACACCGTTATACGGTATAATAGGGAATATTGAACTACTTCAACGCTATGAATTATCAGAAAAAGCGACACGTTTAGTGTCAACAATGGATAACTCCTCTTCATTATTATTACAAATTATCAGTGATATTCTCGATTTTTCGAAAATCGAATCTAAACAATTAAAAATTGAGAATAAGTTATTCAATTGTCGTGAGGTTTTTGCTTTTGTATTAGCCAATTATTTACCTTTGGTGACGAAGAAAAGGATCTCTTTGTACTCATTTATTGAGCCTGATATCCCTGATTTGATTCTTAATGACTCAGTTCGTTTGCAGCAAGTGGTTTCAAATATTGTTAATAACAGTATTAAATTCACCGAGTCAGGTTTTGTATTATTGTATGTTTGGAAAGATGAAAACTATTTGAAAATAGAAGTTCGAGACTCAGGGATCGGTATGACCCAAGCGGTTGTTATGCAATTGTTTGACCCCTTTTTCCAAGTTCACGACCAAAATAATATAGGACATAAAGGAACTGGGTTAGGCTTAGCGATCTGCGAAAAGTTAATAAACTTGATGGATGGTGATATTGAGGTGAGCTCCCAAATAGGTCTTGGAAGTTCATTTACTATTCGTATTCCATTATATGCTCAAAAATACATTCATAATCGAGTTCCTGATTATCGAGCAACTTTTACTATTGCAGTTTCGTGTCGAAATGCATTTCTAATGAATTTTGTATCGCGGCTATTAATTCATGCGAAATTCAAAGTTGTAACTGGGGAGCAAATTGATAAATCAGTACACTATGATTTGTTAATCACAGATTATGAACTTGAAGATGAAATAAAAAATACGAAGCACATTAGATTATCTAGCTTCTATGCTGGTGAATTGTATGAGTCAAAAAATAATGAGTGGGTTTATAACACATACCAGTTCGATAACCTGCCTCTATTAATTGATAAGGTGATTATGAAAACGGCAGGGCAATCACCTAGAAATATTATTGCGAGTGAACCCATCACAGCAGATGATTCTTTAAGTAAATACCATGTGCTGATTGTTGATGACCAGCCAATTAATCGAATGTTATTAAGTGAACAATTAGGCAGTATTGGTTTTACAACAGAAACGGCGATAGATGGTTTAGATGCGCTTAACTACGTAGGTAGCCATAACGTTGATATTGTTTTAACTGATGTCAATATGCCAAATATGGATGGATATCAATTAGCTAGAGAGTTACGTCGTTTAGGATATGATTTACCTGTGGTTGCCTTAACCGCCAATGCGATGGCTGAAGAAAAGCAACGTTGCATTGATGCGGGAATGAATGATTGCTTATCGAAGCCAACAACTATTGCGATATTACGAGAGACATTAACTCGGTTTTGTTCGTAATGAGATGTTGTCTGTTTACTAAAAAATAAAAACCCGTAATCGGGTTTTTATTTACAGTAAAATCAACCTTATTCTGAAGGTGAGTTATCAATACTAACGGAGGATAGGTAGTTTAATAACGCGATATCGTTTTCAACGCCTAACTTCAACATGGCTGATTTTTTCTGGCTACTTATAGTTTTAATACTACGATTGAGTTTTTTTGCGATTTCAGTCACTAAAAAACCTTCAGCGAATAAGCGTAGTACTTCGCTTTCTTTTGGTGATAAACGTTTATCACCATAACCGCTGGCATTTACTTTCTCTAATAGCTTACTTACGCTTTCTGGCGTGAATTTTTTACCTTTTTGTAAAGCCGCAAGTGCTTTAGGTAAATCAGCAGGAGCGCCTTGTTTCAGTACAATGCCTTCAATATCTAGCTCTAAGATGGCACTTAAAATAGCCGGATTATTGTTCATGGTCAGAACAATAATTGAAAGGTCAGGATAATGGCGTTTAATGTACTTGATTAACGTAATACCATCGCCATATTTATCGCCAGGCATAGATAAATCAGTGACTAGTACATCAGCATTTAAACGTGCTAAGTTGTTAATTAAAGAGGTTGAGTCCTCAAATTCACCTACGATATTCACCCATTCAATCTGCTCAAGAGATTTTCTGATACCGAAAAGAACAATAGGATGATCATCGGCAACAATGACATTTAGGTTATTCATATTATTGGTTACCTTCTGGCATTAGTTTTTTGACTGAATTATCCAGCATGCTAATGCAATTTTTTATTTCCAATCCGTTTTCATCTGCTATGTAGTGCTCTAAGTCTTCGCAAAGTTTATGAAGAACCGTAAATTCGAGCATAGCAAAAACTCCTTTTAAACGATGTGCAGTGTTTTTCAATTCGGTCAAATCCTCAACACTTTCACTATTATACAGTTTATTAATATCTATCGGTACTGTTGTGACAAACAAATCTCGATATCCGCTATTAGCTAAACTTAATCGATAACCTATAATTGCACTTTCTATGGAATTATTAGGTGTCGATGATGCAAATTTAGGTTCAAAATCATTTGTTATTAGACTTTCGGAGGGATTATCATCATTACCTGAATTTTCAATGAGTCGTGAAATGGCATCAATAAGCTCATCCGCGAAATTATAGTTAACTGTTAAATAATGAGGTTGTAGCTCATTTATGCCTAAAAGACTACCATCAATTTTGATAATATGTTCAAAATGTTCCTCATTATTATCGGTGATCAATAAATCCCAATCTTTCTGAGGTGAACTTTCACTTAAATCAAGAAATTCTGCTCCATAATTAGTTAAAGTATTTCTGACAATACGTGAAATATCTGCATTATGAATGTTTAATCGTATGTGAATATCCTCGAGTAAAGCAGGGTATTCTTTTATCATCATTTCGTGAGTAGCAGGAAAAGAAATTTCATAATGTGTCCCGATAGCGCTACTTGAACGAATAGAGAATGTACCGTTCATCCTTTTTACGAGTAATTTACATAAATAAAATGTTATCCCAGACCGCGTAAAATGAATCGCGTTTAATGTATGACCGGCAAAAGGGCTTTGTAAATTACTGAGTTCTTGGGTACTTAATCCAATCCCTGAATCTCTTATATTGAGAGAGACTGTATTTTTCTCAGAATTATAAGATAGCGTAAATGAAATTTTTCCAAAAGAGGTGGTGGCTATAGAATAATCCCAGATCAGTTGTATCAATTTTTTTAAATAAGTAGGTTCCGCATTTATTAGCGAATCTGGATTGATATTGTTATGAAAATAAAGAGATAAGCCTTTATTGTTTAGCCGAGATAGATTTTGTTTTAAAAATTGACTAGTTATTTGGCTGATAGAAATTTGTTCATTTTTTATCGGTGCTGCTTGAAATTCAAGTTGGTTCAGCAACTCAATATTTCTAAACCATTTATTAATATAAAATAGTTGATTTTCGGCCTCTATGGCAAATGAACGAATTTTCCCATCTGTTATTTGAATAAGGTTAGTTAATTGCTTATCTATTTGAATGAGTGCAGGTAAAATTTCACTGCACATATTTTCAAATACAATCTTGCGCATATGAATATTTTTTTTATATTCACGATTAGCAAGTTCTTGGCGTTTTTGTGTTAATGCTTCTTTATCTTTATCCATAATAATAAAGAGCATGGTATTGGCTTTCGTTGAGCTATCAACCAGTGCGATTTCATAAACAATATTTTCGATAGAAACCTGAATGATATTATGGTTTTCTATTGCCATTTCTTTTATATGAACAAGATCCATTGAAGGCAACAGCTGGTTTGCTAAGCTATTACCTAGAATTTTTTTATTGGTATTAAAATCGTAAACTAAAATACCGTATGAAATATGGCTGATGATATCGTCATTGAGTGATTCATTAAACTGAAGATCTTGCAGCATGTCGGTATTTGGTGAAATGAGTCGCTTACGAATAAAAACCATGATCACAAAAGCGAGAATAATCATGATTAGCATACCCACCACCAACCAAAAGTTGTAGCTAACTACATTGAAGATGATATTTTTTAGCGAGACATGATAATAAAGTTGATAGCCAGTTCCTTCTATCGGCTGGGAAAATATCAAGTTTGTTCCAACCCATGAGCTGTATGACTCAGAGTTTTCGGTGTTTGATGGGCGTGAATTAATCGTGAAGAAATTGCCATTTAAGGTGGAAGGTATTAATGAGTTAATAGCAATATCAAAAGATATGACGCTGGTTAACTGCCCTGGAGAGTTGAACATTAACCTGTAGGTATAATAGAAAAGGTTGTCAGGAGAATATTTTTGTATATTAGAAATAATTTCTCGGCGGTCTAACTGTGTTGATTGGGTCAACATATCTGCGCGTTTTTCTTCGGCAGTTAAAGTGAGATAACTTTCCTTAAAACGTAACTCAGGTTTAAGAATAGAATGAGTAGTCACAAGTGTTAGCGTGTTATCTAACCCATTAAGGTAGTACATTGAGTTATATTCATTACGGGCTCCCCACACAATCTCCATGTAGTTTGCTAATTTAGTCGCTAAAATACGGCTTGCCGCCTTATTGCTGCCAAATACAATGGCATCAATAGTTTGATTTTCACTATTTAGCCAAAAAATATCGGGGCGCATTTCAGTGACGGACAACCTATCCACTGTTGGCACGATGGATTGATCATTAGCAAGCTTATAAATATGGTTGGCTTGGTAGCGATAGTCTTCAATCTGATATGCCAATCGCGTAGCCACACTGTTTAATGAGGCCTGATGGTTTTGTACCCACGCTTGATAGTAGTTAAATAGAGATAAAAAGAGCATCACAATGAGCAACAGAATAAATGCAGCAAAAATACGAGAAAGAGTGCTTGGTTTTAATAATGATTGTTTGTACATACGGTAGCGTGCTGTCCCATCGGTAAAATATTATTAGGTTAAAAATCATACATCTAGTGTGAGTATAGATACCGATTTTGCACTGATATTACCATTTTTCTTGGCTAATAGAGAACAATTGTGTGAAGATTAGCCAAACGAAGTAAAAAAATCAATTTTTTCACTTTCAGGGGTAGACAAGGCGTCGAGATTCCTCCATAATCGCGCCCCATGGAGAGATGGCCGAGCGGCTGAAGGCAGCGGTCTTGAAAACCGCCGATGGGAAACCATCCTAGAGTTCGAATCTCTATCTCTCCGCCAAATTAGCCGGCTTAGCTCAGTTGGTAGAGCAACTGACTTGTAATCAGTAGGTCACCAGTTCGACTCCGGTAGCCGGCACCAAATAAGAACCCGTTATCTCTCAACCAGATAGCGGGTTTTTTCTTATTTCAATTAAATTTTTCTGTGTTTTTATCCAGTAAATTCCAGCCCGATTCGTTACAATCCTCTGCATAAATGGGTACAAAGATGGGTATCTGAGTTAGGAAACTGGGTACTTATTATGAAATTTATCCGCTCGCCAAGTAGAAACTGCGAAACCCGAGATAAAAGACTATAAGCTTGCCGATGGCGCAGGGCTTTTTTTACTTGTTCGAACTAATGGCGCAAAATATTGGCGTTACCGCTATCAATTTGCGGGTAGAGAGAAAATGTATGCTATCGGTGTCTACCCTGAAATATGAAAGTCTGGACTTCAGTATGAACAAATACAAAGCGCTAGTTTTTTCCTATTGGTATTCAAGACTTGAGCATTGAGTTCAATTCTTATCTGCAAGATTGGGTTAGTGTATAGTAATCCGTCACACTGCCAGTATTTACAGTGTGACGGTAAGAAAAATGATTATAAGTTTATATTAACGTTATTATCTTGGGATGATTGATAAGAAATAGAATCTATTTCATTAGGCATTACTGGAATAGTAAATCCGAATACATTCATGCCGTATAACGAATTTATCTCTAGCTTATTAAACTCATAAGTTTTATTTTTCTTGGTTTTTACTGTTACTTTATCTCCATCCTTAATATTATTTATATTATTAAATTGTATCGCTACTGATGTTCCTTGGAGTAAGCTATTTCGGCCAATAAAAATATTAGTTAAGCCAGTTTTTTCACTATCAGGCATCGCAATTTTTTTGCCATTAATAAGTACTGCATAATTGTATTTAATAGGATAAACATCAACAGGGTGTGATAGCTCGTAATATTTACCAGTTGCTCCAGCATCATGATATAAATCAATTGAATCACCCGCTCTCAATGTTTTAGGGTAATAAAATGCGGGGATTGCTTTTGTTTTTTCATTCATAGTAAGCTCTTTTTGGACTTCATAAACTCTTATCTCCTCTTGGAGGTTGACTGAGTTATATGAAAAAAGAATTTGGGCGTATGAAAAAATAAAGCTCAAGAAAGCTAGAAAAATAATGATAGCTAAAGTTGTTAGTGATTTTATATTTCTAGTTGTTAATGTGTGACTGATAGAAAAAGAACAAGATATGATATAAAAAAAGTGTGGGCCACTGAGTGCTCTTGTTGGAAAGGAAGGGGAAGCAATCATGGATAATGTGCTTAACAGTCCTAATGCAATAAATAATAAGGAAAAATAAAGATTCTTACATTTTTTATCATTAATGAATGTAATTAATAAAATTAATGAAACTAATATAGGTATCCATGTTTTTCCTAAGGCATAAGGTAATTTTTCTGACAAGAACAACCAGATCTTTTCAAGTAAACTTAACTCATAAAATTCAGTAGATAACGATGCGCGATGAAAATTACCAGGACTAAAAATTAGTACTGAAAAACCAATTAAAATAAGTAGTGTAGAGAGGAATAGCACCTTATTTTTCTCTCGAAAAAAAATATAAAATGATGTTACTAAGGATATTAATGCGACTATCCAGGTGGTATTTTCATTACTACAACCAGCAAAAAATGAAGAAAATAAAACTAGGGTAATACATTTTCTTTTATTTATATATTGTATTAATGCATAGAAATAGAGAACTACAAAGAAATTTGTAACAAGATAGTTTCCTGCACCAACAATCCAAAAAACAATTTGACCGATATTAGGACTTGTAATCCAATAGATGAAAAATAAAGCTAGGAACTGGATGTGAAACAGCTTATTGGATGTAGTAAAGCTATTGCCAATCTTAGTTATTAAAAATAATGTGGCGGTTAAAACAGCTCCAATCACTATCGATTTTAATAATTGAGAATCACTATTAAGTATCAATGTACTGAAGTAATCAGAAACGAAGCGGCCACTCCAAGAAAAGTAATGATCTAAGTGGACTGCTAGTGAATTACCTTTGATGTAATAAACGAAATCGTCAGATTGCATCGGTGTTAAATATTCGACTATAAAGATCAGGATAAAGGGTATAAATAAAGTCAAATATTGTGTGTTAAAATTATGAAAATACTTATTCACGTGGTTTTCCCGCCTGTGTTCTATTTTTTAATACATATCTAGGTCTTTGCTTGCTTTCTGTATAGATGCGGCCTATATACTCACCTAATACACCGATGCCAATAAGTTGAACTCCACCTAAAAAAAGAATAGAAACGAGCAAAGAAGGGTAACCAGGAACTGGATTTCCCCATATTAACTTATCGATTATCATCCAACCACCGTAAATGAACGAAAAGAGTGCGACAGCTAGACCAATATAAGTCCAGACGCGCAGAGGAAAAGTAGAGAAGCTTGTAACTCCTTCTAAGGCAAGGTTCCATAATTTCCAACCATTAAACTTGCTTTCACCAACAGATCTCTCCGCTCTGTTATACTCAACAACATCAATATTTCCACCTACCCATGAAAGAATTCCCTTCATAAATAAATTACGTTCAGGTAATAATTTTATATTATCAACTGTAGCTCGAGACATTAATCTAAAATCGCCTACGTTCTCTTCAATTTCAGGTGAGCTAATTTTATTGTGAAGTTTATAAAACCATTCAGCTGTTTTGCGTTTTAACCATGTATCGCTAGTACGATTAGCCCTTTTCGCAAGAACAATATCTGCGCCTTGTTGCCATTTATCTATGAGCTGTGGAATAACATCAATAGGATCTTGAAGGTCAACATCAATTGGAATTACAGCTTTTCCTGTTGCATATTCAAGTCCCGCAAACAAAGCAGGTTCCTTACCAAAATTTCGCGTAAAGTTTAAAGGGAGCACTAAAGGGTCAGCAATAGCTAATGCATTGATAATATTTTCAGTGCTGTCTTTACTTCCATCATTTATGAAGACTATTTCGATATCATATTGATTAAGAATCGGGTGTTCTCTTACAGACCTATAAAATATAGGTATAGCTTCTTCTTCATTATAAACTGGAACTACTAATGATATTTTCATTGTGGTATCCCCCTGAAAACAAAGATTTTGGAGTAAAGGAAACCTAATACGAGACTAATTGAAGAAAAGATTATTAATGTTGCGATAGGAGGAAATCGTAGTTGGTCTGCAACATAGCCAGTTAAGTAACTTAATAGCCCCATAAATAAGGTAAATGATAAATATCGTGCTGTAGTCGCTTTAGCTTTGAAGGTGAATTTTGCATTAGCAAAAAAAGAAAAACTTACCGCAGCGATAAAGCCGATTAAGTTAGCTATAGCTTGAGTGGTTGAAAGAAATGCGGTTATTAGCCCAAAAATAGACCAATGTATAAGAGTGTTTAAAATTCCAACCGAAAAATATTTAGTAAATAACTTAATCATTTCAATCATTCGTAGTGAAAATAAGTACTTTAGTATAACTGAATATATTTATTGATGCAGCAAGTCGGTAAGATGAGTTTATGTTAAATGTTGTGTTAGCCTTACTTTATTCTCCCCCACGAAACGGCGAGGAGCTGGAGCTCTGTTAGTGATAGTATAAAGCCTACACTATTTCCACATTATTGCAGACAGAATTGCCAACATTTAATGACAGATTTTCGGATTTGATAGTCACGATGTCACTGCCTGTAATATTTACATAACTTCTAACTTATTTAAGATTCCAATGATAATATCCAGTTAAATTCATTTCAAAGGAGTGTTTTATGCGCAAATATATTGCACCTTTAGCTGTAATTTCAATCACACTATCCACTTTTGCCATGGCCAATTCTATACAAACCTCATCTGAATCTGTACAGGTAAAAGATGGTGTTATTAATGCACCCGAAATCACCATCAAATTAACTGGAAAGCAATCTGCTAACGAACCTAAGGAAAAGATCATTGTTGAAGCGGATTCTATCGAAATTGTTGATGGAGAACTTCGTGCTAAAGGCGCTAAACTATATGAGCAGGATAAAAAAATAGAATCTAATAAGTAGCTTATTGCCCGAGCTATAGATGGCATAACTAGCTCGGGTAATAAAAAAATCAGAGTAGGCTATTAAAGCGTCTTTCTTTGCATACCACACAATGTGTTGTACTTGCCTATAAATACAGAAGACGATCCAAGCAAAAATTTTTAGTCCATGGTATTTTCAATTGCGTAGATAACAATTAGTAACACTGAATATAATTCATAACGTGATAGGTCATATCTTATTGATTTAAATATGGTAAATGGTTTGTTTTTTATTTTTAAACTTCTAAATTATGGATAATTCTATTTACCGGGTAGCAGTAATAATTAATTGACTGTCGTTTTAAGTATAATTACTCAAATAAACGATAGTTTTTGTTGTTCTAAGGGTATATAAGGAGTACAGTTTTAGCATCCCACTATTTCAATGGTTATTTAAGGTGTTTACTAATATTTTTCATTTATTATGTGTTTTTTTACTGATATTACTCGCATTTATATTTGGGGTATCATTTAGTGTGGGTAAAAAAACAGACGTTATTGATGGAGCGAAAGCGATGGTTGCTGATTTTATGTATCAACCACAAGCTGCTAGCTTTAAAAATATGAAGTTCTATCCAAAAGGTAACAGTCTAAGAAATAAAGTTATTGGGAATGTTTGTGGGGAAGTATTTACCTTTAAAAATGGAAACCCATATAAATATAAGCGTTTTATCGTTCAAGTCGCCACAAATAAACAAGGGCAATACGTTTTTTCGTTCCCGTTGTTTGATTTTGAAGGTGAAATGTTGACTGAGGAAAACTTCCAAAAAATTTGGGATGAGCGGTGCCAAGTAATTGCTATTGACTAGTCCTAATATAGTTTAACGATAAATATGGCTGTTTTTCATTACAATACGGGATTGATTTTTAATTAACTTCCTTGCCACTGCTAAGTTGCTCGTCTTTATCAAAAATATTCTGTTTTTAATCTTCCACTGACTTCCTCAATTGGTAGAAATAAAAATGCCTGATATTAAAATATTAATATCAGGCATTTAAATAGAAACTGTAAATTATAGTGAATTAAAAAGTTTTTTCGTATTCACGTGCTTTTTTGGCATCATAATTATGTTCCCACTTAGCGATAACTAAGGCTGCAAGTGCGTTACCGACAACGTTTAGTGCTGTACGGGCCATATCTAAAATACGGTCTACACCAGCAATAAATGCCAATCCTTCTAAAGGAATTCCGACACTGCCTAACGTTGCGAGGAGTACCACGAATGAAACACCAGGGACACCGGCAATACCTTTAGAGGTAATCATCAAAGTGAAAACTAATATTAACTCTTGCCCAATAGAAAGCTCAATGCCATAAAGTTGGGCAATAAATATTGCAGCAATACTTTGGTATAAAGTTGAACCATCTAAGTTAAATGAATAACCAATTGGAATAACAAAACTGGTTACCGATTTAGGTGCACCGTATTTTTCCATCTTATCCATAATACGTGGAAGTACGGTTTCGGAGCTCGCCGTTGAATAAGCGAGTAATAGCTCATCTTTTAATATTTTCATTAAAGTAAAAATATTAATTTTGCAATAACGCGCCACAAGCCCTAATACAATTACTGCAAAAAATATAATGGCGCAGTGGACGAGTATGACGAGTTTTAATAATGGTACCAATGATGAGAAGCCAAAGTTAGCAACAGTCACTGATATTAATGCAAACACCCCGATAGGCGCATACATCATAATCATGTTAGTGACACGGAACATGGTTTCAGAGAAGGTTTGCAAGACATCGAGTAGAGGCTGTTTTTTCTCAGAAGGTAACGATGAGAGGCCTAAACCAAATAATACGGCAAAGAAAATGACAGGGAGCATATCGCCGCTTGCCATTGCTGCAAAAATATTACTTGGCACTAATGTCAGTATAGTATTAATGATCCCTGAAGGGTGGCTTTCAACCTCTTGAGTGGTTTTCTCATATTGAGAGATATCGACTTGTGTCAATTGGGACATATCGATACCGACACCGGGTTGGAAAATATTGGCGAAGGAAATACCAACGATAATAGCTATAGTGGTAATAATTTCAAAATAAAGGATAGTTTTAAAGCCAAGAGAACCTAACTGCTTTGTGTTCCCAACTCCTGCTATCCCTACAATCAGCGTAGAAATAACGATAGGAACTACAATCATTTTGATCAACTGAATAAAGATTTTACCTGCGGGAGAAAGGATATTTAGAATCAGCCAATCTTTGTACTCTGTATTGTCATGCAAAAGCGCACCAGCAATAACACCTAAAATAAGTGCCGCCAGTATTTGCCATCCTAGGCCAAATTTGAACGGTTTCTTATTCGTCACTTGGTTTAATGTCATAATGGAATCTCATTTATATTAATAATTTTTATGTGTGTCTTTTTATTATCATAAATTTTATAACGAATATTCGATAAAACTACAACTCTTTACTCGATAAATTTGAGTAATTTCAGCAGGTAAGTTATGTAATTTTGTTACAATGGTTATTTAAAATGGGTTAATGTTAAATTTGTGTTATAAGAGTAACCTAATGTTAACTTTAATGGGGCGAAATCGGTGTTTTTTAACTTTTATTAAAAGGAGTAAATTGTTTTATTTTTGGGTGCTTTATGTGAGTAAATTGTTTGTTTTTTGATTAAAAAACACGAATAGATAATGAACACCAATAAAATCACGAAAATTTGTAACGTGAGAGTATCAATAAAATCTTTAAATTAAAGATATGGGCAGGATTAATTAACAATAAAGAGTTTTCTAATATACAAATTTAAACGCAGATTACAGTTTTTGTATTAAATAAAATTTTTATCGAAGTACGAACTATCACTCAAATTTTTGTAATGTAAGATAAATTCTCATTTGATTTTGAAGAATAAATATTGATGTCAAAATGAGAATAATTATGTGGGAAACTGATGACGTTTATAGGCAGCAAGCAAAGTTCTTTCAGATAAATGAAGGTAGCTACGTAAAGCATTCGCCGCATCTAAATTATGTCCACTGTCTAGTAATTCAAGGATAGACTGGTTTTTATTAATATAAGGTGCATATAAAATTTGCGGATCATTAAGGTGGCCAAAAGCCAGACGTAATTCAGCTGATATATTGCGGTACAACTTAATCAAACGCTCACTATCAGACAGCTCGACAATCGCGGTATGAAATTTCATATTAGCTGTTCCAACACCAACCCAATCTTCGCACTTTTCATGTTCTCTTGCATCAATAACTGCCTGTTTCATCTTTTGAACGGCTGGGTGCAAAGGGTAAGCATGAATTAAGGCATCACACTCAATAAGTCGTCTAACTTGGTAAATATCAATAATTGAGGCCATATCAGGGACAGAAACAAAGACGCCTTTATTTGGGGCATAAGTTAACAGCCCTTCTTGGGTGAGTACGCGGAATACTTCTCGTAAGGTATTGCGCGAAATATCGAGTTCTTCACTTAATGTCGCCTCAGATAAACGTTGACCCGGAGTGATTTCTCCAACCGTGATTTTATTGCGAATAGTTTCTGCAATGCTGACAGATAAAGTTTGTGTAACGGGTTGTTTTTTCATAAAAATATCAACTTTAATTTAGGTAATGAATGAACGGCTATATTCACATATTCAAGTTATAGCAGCAAGTTTCCTTTAAAACTAGCTAATGAAAGTAAGCATATTTGCACTGAAATAGTGAAAATTCAGTTTGTTGCTTCATTTTGGTGCAAGTTGGCTGACTAAAAAATCTAAAAATGATAATTAATTGTTAAAATAGTGATCTCACCTTGGTTTTTAAATCATCAATAACGATTTTTATTGATTATTTATGCATCATTTCATACAAATTGTTCAACAATCCATTAAACATGAATTAACAATCAGCATGGTAAGTAGAACAATGGCACGATAATTGCCTTAGTGAAAATAACATCAACAACTACATTAATAATTAAAACAATAACTATTAGAGGAGTATGCATATGGCAGCTCAAGAAAGCGTACCAACCACAGTGGAGTATGTGAAAAGTCGTCGGTCTTCGTTAATTAGCGCTATTTTTTTGATGGCGACGTCTGCTATTGGTCCTGGATTTATCACACAAACAGCAACCTTCACAGTGGCATTAGGTGCTGCGTTTGCCTTTGGCATTTTAGCCTCCATCGTGATTGATTTTATTGTGCAACAAAATATCTGGCGAGTCGTGACACTAACCAAAATGCACTCCTCCGAGATTGCTAATGCGACAATTCCAGGAAGTGGATATTTACTTGCTATCTTGGTTATTTTCGGTGGGTTAATTTTTAACATTGGTAATATTGCAGGGGCGGGGCTAGGGTTAAATGCACTGGTTGGCCTTGATCCCAAATGGGGAGGGTTACTCAGCGCATTGTTAGCGATCTATATTTTCTCATCCCGCAAAGCAAGTACCTTTATCGACAGACTAATCATTGGGTTAGGCGTAGTAATGGTTGGTTTGACCTTGTTTGTTGCTATTGCATCTAATCCACCAGTGGGTGAGGCATTGAGACAAAGTGTTTTACCCGATACGGTTGATTTCGCCATGATCACCACGATTGTAGGGGGAACTGTTGGTGGATATATCTGCTATGCAGGTGCTCACCGCTTGCTGGATAAAGGGACTGTCGGAATTGAGAATATTAACGTTGTTTCAAGCGCGGCCACTAAAGGGATCTTAGTGGTTGGGTTAATGCGCTACATTTTATTTTTGGCGATTTTAGGTGTTGTTGCAAGCGGTGTGACTATCGATATCTCAGGGCATGCAGCAAACCCCGCATCTCAAGCTTTTCAAGCCGCAGCAGGTAACTTTGGTCTACGTATTTTTGGATTGATTTTGTGGGCAGCAGCATTAACCAGTGTTATTGGAGCAGCTTATACATCAATGAGTTTTTTAACGGCTTTCAAGTCATCAATCACAGAAAGACAACGTAATATTGCAACTATTTTGTTTATTGCAATGTCATTAATTGTTTATTTATTCATGGGAACAGCCCCTGCGGCATTGTTAGTGTTTGCAGGTGGCTTCAATGGGCTAATTTTACCTATTGGTTTAACGCTATTTATATACATTGGTTGGAAAAGATCAGATTTGATGTCGGGGTATCATTATCCACGGTGGTTACTATGGTCTGGTGTTGTGACTTGTGCTCTGACTTGGTACATGGGAGTCATGTCAGTTGGTGCAATCTTTAATTACTTGAAATAACCCAAGGAGTGATGATGAAAAAGCAAATTGATTTGAACAGCGACCTCGGGGAAAGTTTCGGGCAGTGGAAAATGGGCAATGATGCTGCCATTTTGCCTGTGGTCAGTAGTGCTAATGTGGCTTGTGGTTTTCATGCAGGCTCACCCGAAGGTATTTTAAAAACATTAAAAGCAGCGAAAGAAAATGGTGTGACAGTAGGTGCTCATGTTGGGTATCCCGATTTAGTCGGTTTTGGTCGTCGTAATATGGATATTGCTCCAGAAGAACTTACCGCAGATGTTATTTATCAAATAGGTGCATTACAAGGACTTGCAATTGCGGCTGGGACACAAGTCTTATATGTGAAACCGCACGGGGCGTTATACAACACGATTGCTCATGATAAGCGCCAAGCTATGGCTGTTATCAATGCCATTATCACCATTGATAAAAAATTAACATTAGTGGCACTCGCCGGATCTCCGCTCATAGGCTGGGCGAAAGAGAACGGGTTAAACGTCGTTGCCGAAGCATTTGCAGACCGTGCTTATAACAGTGATGGCACACTTGTTTCTCGTCAGTTATCGGGCTCGGTTTTGCATGATCCTCAGTTAGTGGCTCAGCGTATGTTGCAATTAGTGAAAGAAGGTGGCGTGACATCCATTGATGGTCAATTTACTCCGATTGATGCAGGAACAATTTGTGTTCACGGCGACAGCCCTGGTGCATTAGAAATGGCACAACAAGTACGCCATGCGTTAGAAAGTCACGGTGTTGAAATTTATGCTTTTTCTAACAAAGGAGATGGCGAATGACGCAACTGATGAAGGCCTCACAATCAGCCATTGATGCAGCTCGTGCTGTTAGAGACGCGATTCGTCATGGTTATGATAAACCAACCGCAGGCTTAGCGCAGGGGATGACGCAAGCCAATATGATTGCACTGCCGCGCGATTGGGCGTTTGATTTTCTATTATATGCACAACGTAACCCTAAAAGCTGCCCTATTTTAGATGTCTGTGAAGACGGGAGCTGGCAAACCATACTGGCGGATGGCGCTGATCTACGAACCGATATTCCCCGTTATCGTGTGTGGGAGAAAGGGCAATTAGTGAGGGAGATAACTGATGCGACAGAGATTTATCGTCAACACCCCGATCTGGTTACCTTCTTGATCGGTTGTAGTTTTACATTTGAAACGCCAATGGTGGAAGCGGGCATCGATATTCGTCACATCACTGATAAATCAAATGTACCCATGTATAAAACTAATCGATTATGTCGTCCAGCAGGTCGTTTACAGGGGGAATTGGTTGTTTCAATGCGTCCAATTCCGGCTGGTCGTGTTGCGGATGCTGTAAGTATTACAGGACGTTTCCCTGCGGTTCATGGCACACCAGTACATATTGGCGCACCGGAGCAACTGGGGATTACGGATATCATGCAACCCGATTTTGGTGATGCCGTACGTATAGAAGAGGGCGAGATCCCTGTATTTTGGGCATGCGGCGTAACTCCTCAAGCTGCGGTGATGAAGTCCGGTGTTCCTTTTGCATTGAGCCATGCACCGGGTTATATGTTTATTACTGATGTCCCTGATGCGGCTTATCATATATAGAGGTGCCCATTGCGATTCTTACCCGTCAATTTAAGTGCCTTTATGGTTGAGCTAGACAGCCTTGAACAGACGATGGCACTAGCAGATTCCTTAAGCGAAGTGTCGATTAAAGGCATTGAAGAAATAATACCAGCAGCACGAACCATTTTAGTTCGCTATAACCCTATTATCACAGACACTAATGAGTTAATTAGTTTAATTTCATTGAGAGATATTACAAAAGCTCAAGTTAAAACCAGTAAGCAGGTGATTATCCCCGTACATTACAATGGTGAAGATCTAGCTGATGTGGCGGAATATCTTGGTATTTCAGTAGAAGAGGTGATTTTGCGTCATACTGAAAATGAATATCAAGTGGCATTTAGTGGTTTTGCGCCAGGATTTGGCTATATGGTTTCTAAAGGCGCTCAGTTAAATGTGCCGCGGCGGCAATCACCACGAGTACGTATTCCAGCAGGGTCGGTCGCATTAGCGGGGGAGTTTAGCAGTGTTTACCCACAGGCCAGTCCGGGGGGATGGCAATTAATTGGTGTCACTGAATTATCTATGTGGGATATCAATCGGCCTGAACCTGCGTTAATACAAGTGGGAATGCGAGTTAATTTTATTGATGCAGCGAAAAGCCACTCCAGCTACAGTTTGCCGCCTAAAAATAGTGAAATGGTCACAAGTCAGAGCGAAACCTCGGATCTAACAGTGATAGCGACGGGGTTACAGACTTTGTTCCAAGATTTAGGCCGTGTTGGTCAATCTGTATTCGGGATTTCAGAATCGGGTGGGATGGATAAGTCAGCATTGCGTAGTGCTAACCGTGTTGTTGGTAATGCGCCGGATTCCACCGTGTTAGAAATCACTCAAGGCGGCTTTAAGGCTCAAGCCCATAGGGACTTGGTTGTTGCTGTTACAGGGGCACCGTGTGTTGTGGATGTGATCACCGCAGAGCAGCAGCAATATCAAGCTAATAATTACCAACCTATCCACTTAGCTAAAGGGGATGTGATTAAACTTGGGCGGCCCAATAAAGGGGTGCGTAACTATTTGGCCGTACGTGGTGGATTCAATGTTAAACCGATTCTATCCAGTTGTTCATTCGACACCTTAGCCCAAGTAGGGCCTGCTCCAGTTAAGGTAGGGCAGTCACTCAGTATGAATGCAACTCAACCACAATCAGCAGTTTCATTATCCGAAACACCAGCATTCGTCTACCCAGATACAAATAATGTGGTTGTTCTTGATGTTATTTTAGGGCCTCGTACCGATTGGTTCACACAACAAGCTGTTGAAAATTTAACCAGTCAATTATGGCAAGTGACTGCGGCATCCAATCGCATTGGGTTACGTTTGCTGGGGGATATACCGCTTGAACGAGAAAAGCAGCAAGAACTCCCTAGTGAGGGTACTTGTATCGGTGCAATTCAAGTCCCCGCTAATGGTCAGCCCGTCCTATTTTTAAACGATCACCCACTAACAGGCGGCTATCCGGTGATTGGTGCAGTATGCGAGTATCACTTGGACTTAGCAGGACAAATCCCTGTGAATGCAAAAATACGTTTTAATCCGCTTAGTGAATATAAAGAATTACAAGGGAGTGACTGTACTTATGAATATCAACAACAATAAAAAAGCACATAAAGTATTGATTGCCAACCGAGGTGAAATCGCGGTTCGTATAATTCGTGCCTGTCGAGACTATGGTTTTGAGTCGGTTGCTGTCTATGCAGATAGTGATATTGGGGCATTACACGTTAAAATGGCCGATGAGGCTTATGGGTTAGGTGGAAATTCTCCCACAGAAAGTTATTTAAATATTGAGAAGTTAATTGAAGTAGCTCAAAAATCTGGGGCAACAATGGTACACCCAGGATATGGTTTTTTGTCAGAACGTGCTGAGTTTGCGCGAGCTGTGACTGAAGCAGGTTTGATTTGGATAGGGCCAAGTGCAGAGTGTATTGATATTTTAGGCGACAAAGTTCAGGCTCGCCATATTGCCATGCAGGTAGGCGCTCCATTAGTGGTTGGAACAAAAGATCCTGTGAATAGTGCTCGCGAAGTGGTTGAATTTGCTCATCAACATGGCTTGCCTATTGCGATAAAAGCTGCATTTGGCGGAGGAGGGCGTGGACTTAAAGTTGCATGGCAACTCGATGAGGTTGAAGAGCTTTATCATTCCGCAGTCCGTGAGGCGATCGCTGCTTTTGGCCGTGGTGAATGTTTTCTCGAACAATTTTTGCATAACCCTCGGCACATAGAGGCACAAGTCATTGCAGATACTCATGGAAATGTGCTGGTGGTAGGGACGCGGGATTGTTCATTACAGCGTCGGAATCAAAAATTGGTTGAAGAGTCGCCAGCGCCTTTCCTGTCAACTGAGCAACAGCAGCAGATTATAACTGCGTCAATAGATATTTGCCGAAAAGCTGGGTATGTGGGGGCTGGAACGGTTGAATTTTTGCTTAGCCAAGATGGCACATTGTCTTTCTTAGAAGTCAATACGCGGTTGCAAGTTGAACATCCTATAACAGAGGAAACGGCGGGTATTGACTTAGTCATTGAACAATTACGTATCGCAGAAGGTTTGCCTTTAAGTATTAAAGAAATGCCTAAGCCACGTGGACATGCATTTGAGTTTCGCATTAACGCAGAAGATGCAGGAAATGGCTTTTTACCTACTCCGGGGACTATCACTGAGTTCCATGCGCCATCTGGGCCAGGAGTTCGTGTAGACAGTGGCGTTACATCAGGAACCACGATCACTAGTACTTTTGATTCATTAATGGCCAAATTGATAGTGGTTGGCCAAACTCGAGAGCAGGCTATTGCGCGTGCGCGCCGCGCTTTAGCTGAATTTTCCATTGAAGGTGTTGCCTCCGTATTACCTTTTCACCGCGCGGTCATGGAGCAAGCCGATTTTTGTGAGGACTTTAAAGTTCATACGCGGTGGATTGAAACTGAGTTTGATGTGGAAATTCCGCCTGCTAAGCGGCAAATTCCGTTAACCAACCAAGAACTAACACGAACTTACATCGAAATTGATGGCAAGCGATGTGAATTAGGTTTACCTGCTCAGTTATTGTCAGGACTGGCAGCAAATAATTTATCTATCGTCAATTCTGAGCCGCAAGTAGTGAGCAATCCGAATATCATTAATGCGCCCATTTCGGGAATATTGTTCAACTGGTTGATCCCTCAAGGCGCAAATGTAATTGAAGGTGATGTGATTGGTATTATGGAGGCCATGAAAATGGAGGTTCAAATTATTGCTCACCGTGCAGGAACGCTAAAATACTATGCAAACAAAGGCGAATTTGTTGAAGCTGAAAGCCCAATTGCTGAAATTATCTCATAGATAGCGCGGAGGCTTGAGTCAAAGTCTGGCTCAAGCTAGCGTGAGTGACGTTCAGGTAAACTGCGTAATGGGGGATGTGGTGCAGGAACAGCATGTTTCTCTTCAGTGTTTAGCTCTTCACTGTCACGGTATACCTCGCCACAGAGAAAATACAAATTTGGCCGTTTGGACTCAAGGTATTTTTTACGGCTCATACACTGCTGTTGTGTAAAAATGGTATCAGTCACAGGCAGTGCATCACATGAATCTGTGCCACAAGGGCTAACCCATAATGCCCAACCAATGAGTACCATATGTCCTGCCATTTACGTTGCTTCCTTTAGCTGAGTCAATACGAGGCAAAAAAGAGTGATTAAAGGTAATTTAGTTTTGCAAAGTACATTACTGACTTGCTCATTATAAGTGAAATTCTAACATTAGGTTAACTAAATGTATGTATCTAGCCATGATAAATGTGTGACTTCACACGAAAAAGCAAATTAATGAAAATTTAGGTAGTGGCGTTATTATAAAGCGAGTGTAAGTGACTTATCTTATGAAGAACATCGTTAGTCGTTGAGTTTTCCATCACATTCGAAATGATTTTTAGGGTTAGATCGCAAAAAACAAAATAATTATCTACAAATAACCATTATAAGAGCCATAGCCTATTAATCTAGGCGGTATTTAATTAGGATTAAGACAATCTCTCATAAGAAATCGGATAGGAATAAATTATGAATGCCATGGAAGAAGTGCTTTCATTTTGGTTTGAGGAATCGACGCCAAAACAGTGGTTTGAGAAAAATGCAAAATTTGACTTAACGATAGCACAACGCTTTGCGCATACAAGTGAACGAGCAGCTAAAGGTGAGCTTGCGTATTGGCGTGCCTCAATTCGAGGTAGACTGGCTGAAATTATTGTTTTAGACCAATTCTCTCGTAACTTGTGGCGAAATACGCCAATGTCATTTGCACAAGATGGGATGGCATTAGCATTAGCGCAAGAAGCGATTAAACAACATGACTATAATTTGCTGACATTATCACAGCGAAAATTTATGTTGATGCCGTTTATGCATTCAGAATCGAGCTTTATTCATTTACAAGCGGTTGAATTATTTCGTATGTTGGGGGATGACAGTACTTTGGAGTATGAAATGCGTCATAAGGCGATTGTCGATAAATTTGGCCGCTACCCACATCGTAATGAAATTTTAGGGCGCCCATCAACACCAGAAGAAATCGCCTTTTTACAAGAGCCAAACTCGTCTTTTTAGTTTTAAACCAAATGAGCAGGCATTTTGGTTATTCGCTCATTTGGTTTAGTTGGGTATTTAACGAAATAATTCAGCATTGGCTGGAGATAATCCTAATTCCAACTGTAGTGCTTTTAGATAAATATCAGTTAGCTGCGCGAGAGCCGGGTAAAACGATGTTTCTGTTTTGCTTTGCTGCACCAGTTCTAAATAGCGATACGCCCAAGGTAACAAATATTGTTCAAGCAGGGTAATAATTGCATTGTCATCCCCCTGTTCTGCTAAAGCCGAAATCGCCATCATCATTAAGCCAAATTGGTCTTCAGGTTCACGGATACCCGTATCGGTAACTAAACCTTTCGTTTGCAAGAAATGACGATAGGCTGTCGTTGACTCACCCATGACCGTATTATCATGCTCTAAGTATACAGAGCCCCACGGTGGAGCAGGCATGCTACCTTGGCCTTCAAATAAGATTGAATAATCATAGGAAATCTCATCGGGCTGTACTTGCGACAGTGAGGCACAGATCGTTTGTACTTTATCTAGGTTATCCCATGCATACAAAGTAGGGATTTCTGATAAAACAGGCAGTACATTTTTCAGTGTTTCGGATTGAGGGGAGTAGTAAAAGCAAGCACCTAGGATACGCAGTAAGGTTGTGTCAATCATTTTATATCCATCAATTTATCCGTCATATTTCGAGCCGCAGCGGTGTTGGCTGCACTCAGCTATTCGGGTCACATACTAATGTATGCTCCCCGATTATCTTCATTTGCCGCCTAGCTGCAACTCAAACTATTTAGGCTAAAAGACATCAGGCCAAAAGGCATGAGGTAAAATAAGTTAGCATCAGCTTTTGGGTCATATATCGAGCCGCAGCGGTGTTGGCTGCACTCAGCTATTCGGGTCACATACTAATGTATGCTCCCCGATTATCTTCATTTGCCGCCTAGCTGCAACTCAAACTATTTAGGCTAAAAGGCATCAGGCCAAAAGGCATGAGGTAAAATAAGTTAGCATCAGCTTTTGGGTCATATTTCGAGCCGCGGCGGTGTTGGCTGCACTCAGTGACGTGTATATTTAAAACAAAGAACCCCAAATGGAGTTCTTTGACAAACTATTATAACACACGCACAACAAGGGGTTACATGGTGATTTGCCACAAGTTGTAGAAGGCAATACGCCCAGCGAGCTCAGCTAATAATACTGCGGCGGCACAAGTTACCAGTGTTGCTTTTGGTGCGCGTTGTTTTAATGCCATGCCAACGAAAGCGGCAAGTGCAATCGCAAGAACGACAACTTGGAAACCCCAGAAACCGGTTTGCTCACCACTGAGCATTGGGCCAGTTTCTGTTAAGAATGCTTGGTAACCCGCACGGCTTGCGAAAATAGCAAAAGTACCAATTAAGAATGACGCGATACCCAAGCCTCTAGCACCAATAGCTATAGCTAATGCACCGCCACCAACTAACATGGTCATCCACATCTGTAAGGTGGTATAGCCTGTATTCCAGTTAGCAATGGTTGCAATGTTATATACTTGAGGGATCGACCAAACAAAGGCCAGCCCTGATAACACAGCGGCAATGTTTGCCAATTCACGCAGTAGCGTATTTTTAAAGAACAATGTGAAGAATAGCGTTGCGGCGGCACAGCCCACAAACACGCCACTTAAGAACGCCTCGTTACTCATTGGTGAGCGTCCAACGCCCAACAACATATTGAAGAAACGCAATGGTTGTCCAACGTGTAACCCACCGATACCTAAGCCAATTATCATAATAATAAAGGCAACAATATTGGCAGTTTTTAATTGCTTATCGTCAATAGAACCCATTTTGCGGCTTAAATAAGCGAGCAAGAAAAGCCCTGCGGCTGATTGTCCTAAGACGGTGAAAAAAACGAGTGGTAATTCATGCATTTTACACCTCCGCAGGGTTTTTTAATTCGCCACTTTTATCGCCAAATGGCTTCGCATCTTTATGTGGTTTAATGACAATGTTAGGGTTAGTCAGACTTGGATCTGGCATAGGAGCAATACCGCATTCAGTCCCATGCAATTCACGCAGAACATTAATGTCATCAAAGTCTAAAGCGCGCTGCGGGCAAGATTCAACACAAACGGGTTTCATACCTTTTGCAACTCGTTCATAGCAACCGTCGCATTTGCTCATCAGTTTTTTCTTTTCATCAAATTGTGGTGCGCCATATGGGCAACGCAATTCGCAGTAACGACAACCGACGCAAATAGTCTGGTCAACGACCACTAAACCATCCTCTTCACGTTTGTGCATTGCACCTGTTGGACAACCCGCCACGCAAGTAGGGTTTGAGCAATGGTTGCACGAAATAGACAGATAGTAATTAAAGACGTTTTGCTGCCAAATGCCATCTTGTTTTTGCCAACTACCACCGCCAAATTCGTATACACGACGGAATTTAGGGCCTAGATCTAAGTCTTTCTCATCCTTACAACTGACTTGACAGGTTTTACAGCCAGTGCATTTAGTGGAGTCAAAGTAAAAGCCATATTGTTTCATTATTTAACTCCTTAAGCGCGTTTAACTTCAACAAGGTTAGTATGCTGTGGTGTTCCTTTCGCCAATGGAGAAGGAACGTGAGAGGTTAGAGTATTAATACAGCCGCCAACATCTAAACCTTCCGTATTTAAAGTGCGCCATGCACCTTGTGGAACAGCGATAACACCTGGTAATACACGCTCTGTAACTTTCACTTTGATTTGAATACGACCGCGGTCATTATAGATTTCAGCAATATCGCCATTGCTTAGGCCACGCTGCTGCGCGTCAATAGGGTTAAGCCAGAACTGATGAGGAATAGCCTCACGTAGCATTGCAACATTATAATAGGTTGAATGGACATGGCCTTTATCATGGAAACCTGTCATCAGTAACGTGTGTTTTTGCTGAGCAGCTTGCGCTTCAACACCTTCTTTGTTCACGCAATATTCTGGAATTGCAGGGATCCGCTGGCCTTCTGGTAACTCCCAGTTTTTCACACGTTCAGCTAATTGCTCTGAATAGATTTCAACTTTACCTGATGGCGTATTCAATGGGTTATTGATTGGGTCATCACGGAATTTTTTCAGTGCAATATTTTCCGAACTGTTTAGGAATCTACGGTCAATAATACCGGCGCCATCAGTTTCACTAAACTCAGGTAAATGAGGCATTTTCTCACGGGTTTTGTTATAGCAGAACTCAATCCATTGCTCGTATGTGCGGCCTTCAGTGAACTGATCTTTAATACCCATTTTTTCTGCAACTTCAGCCAATACGTCATAGTTAGGGCGGTTTTCCCATAATGGCTCAATTGCATTTTGTAAGCGTACTAAGTAATGGTATGCGCCGCTTGCATAGGAGTTATTGATTAAATCGTTGGTTTCAACGGTCGTCACATCCGGTAACAGCAAATCAGCATACTTCGCAGATGGGGTATCGTGGTTATCCCAGACTAAAATAAATTCACACTTTGATTCATCTGAAAGTATTTCATGGGTTTTGTTCAAATCACCGTGTTGGTTACCAATAACGTTACTTGAATAGCACCACATAAATTTAATATCGTTATTTAGCTTATCAACACCTTTTATTCCCCCATTTTCTGCGGTTAATTCTTTACCGCGGACAATCGCCTCCGACCACATATACGATGGGAGTAGTGCTTTGACAGGGTTCGGTAAACCAAAACCAGCAACAGGGTAGGCATAGCTATTACCCCATAGACCTGTATTAGTACCGGCACGACCGATATTACCGGACATTAATGGCAACATCATGATTGAGCGGCACGCTTGTTCACCGTTTTCAGTGCGTTGTAATCCCCAACCTTGTGAAATCCATGCATGGTTGGCATTACCGATTTCGCGAGCAAGTTGTGTAATTCGTGATACGGAAATCCCTGTTAGTTTACTTGCCCATTCAGGTGTTTTAACAATGCCATCAGGACCGTTACCTAAAATATAGTCTTTATAAGATGCATTACGTGGAGCAGAAGCAGGTAGGGTTGATTCGTCCCAACCAACGCAATAATTTTTCAGGAATTCTTCGTCAGTCAATCCTTCTTGGATCATGACATAACCCAGAGCAGCGACTAATGCAGCATCGGTACCTGGATAGATAGGTATCCATTCTGCACCTAGTGTGGTCACACTGTCTGTGCGACGCGGGTCGATGATAATCACTTTTGCTTTGCTCTTATCTAAGGCATTGAGCGTTTCATAGAACTGGCCGCCACCGGACATCCGAGTTTCTGCAAGGTTATGACCAAACATGACAACCAGATCAGAGTTTTGAATTTCGGATAAGTAGGATTCTTCCACGCTACCGTATACATAAGGCGTGATTTCCATTAACTGCGCATAGGAATAAGTACCATAGTCACCTAGGAACCCACCCGTTAGGCTTAATAGACGTTTACAAGCCGCACGGCCGTGTAAATTAGCACCAGTAGAGCCAGTACCATATTGGTAATAAATAGCATCATTACCATATTTATCAATGGTGTATTTCAGTTTTTCGGCGATAATCGTTGTAGCCTCATCCCATGAAATCTTTTTAAATTTACCCTCACCACGTTTGCCGACGCGTACCATTGGGTATTTTAAGCGATCTGGATTGTAAGTTTTCCAACGAACAGAACGACCACGTAAACATGGACGAATTTGGTGCTCACCTAAAGTTGAATCATCATACATAGTTTCGTTTGAAATACGGCTGATAGCGCCATCTTTCACATGAACTTTTAGTGGACAACGGCTTCCACAGTTGACTAAACAAGCACTATAGCTAATTTTCTCGCTGACTTCGTCAGGCATGATTGCTGGTGATTTTGCTTGAGCAGCAAAGGGGAGAGAGATAGAACCTGCAACTGCGGCGACACCCGCAACGGTTGCAGAGGTTTGTATAAACTCCCTTCGGCTCAGTTCTCCAAATTGAGTATTATTTTTAATTTTATGCATTGACATTGCCTATTTGTAAATAACAACATTACTTTCTTTTTTTATATGTTAAAAAAAGTCTCTGTTGAGTTACATGACTTACGTCAATGTTATCTCTAATAAGCAAAAGGTATTTATATAATTTATAAGGGCTTTTTTGTATTCATAAGGCAAATCAGTTCTATTTTTGTTAACTATCGCTGTATTTTGACTTATATAATGAGCGTGGAAAGTGTAGATAAAAAGAGGGATAAATCCCTCTTTACTTTACTACTTTAGATGTAAATAAATAAGAAGTACTAACTAATCACTAAGTATTAATTATTTTTCTGAGAAAGACCTATCATCCTAACATCATTTCCGGTAGGTGATTGATGTACCATCAAATTGAACTGGGGAAGGATAGAAAAAATATGGTCGAAAATGTCGGATTGTATACGCTCATACTCTACCCACGCCGTTGTATTAGTAAATGCATATATTTCTATTGGAACCCCATTTGAATCAGACTCAAGTTGCCTAACCATAATAGTCATTTTTTTATGGATGTTGGGATGGGCTTTCAAATAGGCATCAATATATGCACGGAAAGTACCTATATTAGTTAATCTACGTTGATTAAGGGGTATAGCTTTATCATCAGGTAGACTGGAGTTATAAACTTGAATTTCTGATACTTTTTGGTCTATGTATGGTTCAAGCAAGTTAGCTTTAACTAGGTAAGATATTTCATCAGCGCTTAAAAAATGCACGCTACTAGCATCTAAACGAACACTACGCTTTATTCGACGCCCACCAGATTCCGTCATACCTTTCCAGTTCTTAAATGAATCGGAAATTAAGGCATAGGTTGGAATAGTGGTTACGGTGTTATCCCAGTTTCTTACTTTTACAGTCGTTAAACCAATATCAACAACTGCACCATCTGCACCGTATTTAGGCATTTCTAACCAGTCACCAATATTCACCATATTGTTGGCGGAAAGTTGGATACCTGCGACTAACCCCATAATAGGGTCTTTAAAGACTAACATCATGACCGCAGTCATCGCTCCGAGACCACTGAGAATGATCAGGGGGGATTTACCAATTAATAAGGCAATAATCATGATGCCAATTAAAATAGACGCGATAAGCTTAACGCTCTGAAAAATTCCCCGTAATGGAAGATGCGCTGTTTTTTCTGCTCGTCGTAATATGCCTAAAATAATATCGAGAATAGAATAGAAGGTTAATAAACCAAACAATAAGCACCAAGCCTGAGAACCTACATTTAAAATAGATTGAGCTGTGGAACCTGAATGTAACCAAAGAGTGGCTTGTATATTGACAACAACCCCTTGGATAACGAACGCAAGACGATTGAAGAGGTTATGTTGAGTAAGAAGTTGTGGCCAACTTCCTTCAAATTTTTGCCCCCGTTTTTCTAAACGAGGAAGTAATATTTTGTGCAGAAAAAGGTGTAGTACACAGGCGACAATCAGGATTAACCCTAACACCATGAGCAAAGAAGCAAGATTAGCGTAGTCTTGATTGAACTGGCGTACCCAGTCTAGCAGTTGCTGCTGCATGTTTTCTCCTTCTATTGTAATTTTGCGATATTTTTCTCTATAACATATTGATATGCTAAGAGACTATCATGGAATAACAATGATTTCATTATTGAAAAGATAAAATTCTGTCTTAATAATCCATGTTGGTGATAAGTATTATCATGCATATCAAGTAACATGAGTAATAATAACGGGATGATTATAAGTTAAATTAGCTTCGAATGCTGATGTTTTTAACATTAACACAACAAAATGTCAGTGCAGAAATAAAAAATGGCTCTAAAATTAGAGCCACTGTGCAATAAAATTTTGCAAACTAACGCTAATGGTAAGGTAAATGAAAGTTTTGATTGACTAGAAAATAGATAGTTTACATATACTGTTTTGACAGTAATTCAACAACTTCTTGTACGCTGCTGATAAATTCTTTGATATTTTTCATCGATGACTCCAAATGTAAAAGTGTGATCTTAATCACGTTATGGTATTTTAGCTTTTAGCATGTTAAAGTCAAGTTAAGTTAAAAATATTTTAATTATTAAAAATATATTAGCAGTATAGTGAGTTTGTATATAACACTATGTTTTTATAGTTTTATTCTATTCTCATGGCGTATAGAACGATACTGTTAGCTTATTTTTAAACCTCATAATTGACTGATAATATGACTTAAAAAATAGGAAGGAGTATCAATGATTGCCTATGCTAATGGGCAATATATCGCTGATGCAGTCTATAAAGTGACTGCTATTATTAATGGATGATTGATCTTGAAAATTAGCTTAGATGAACTGCTCAATGTAAAGAAAGCGTTTATTACTTCAATCACAACGTTAGTTTTTCCTATTGTGAGAGTAAATAACCAACCGATTAGAAAAAGTAAGCCGGGAGAGATGGCTATCCGGCTACGAGAAATTTATCTACAAAAAGCAAATTAAATAACCCAATGTACAAATAGAAAGTTATTTTAATTGCATAAATTCCTTAACAGATGAGATTGTTACCATTCCCTCTAGCGCCTGAATGCTTTGTTCATGAAGTTCAGGCGTCGGGGCTGCACATAAATCGTCTAACACAGTGACGTGATAGCCTAAGTCATGCGCTTGTCTAGCGCTACTTTGGATAGCTTTTACTGTGCTAACACCACCAATATAAAGTTGGGTAATATCATTATCAACGAGCCATTTATGAAGGTGATTACCCGTAAAGGCGGATACACCTTTTTTAATCATAACAGGGTCGCGAAAGTGTACTTCAAGATCAGAAACCCAATGACAACCACTGCTGCTTAATTTTAAAGCTCCAATATTTTTAGCCTGTTGGAACATTGGTGATCCCATAGGAATATCATGGTAGTTATCTGCAAATCCAACCTTAACCCAAATAACAGGGATGTTTTGATTGCGAGCGTGGTTTGCTGCTAAATTTGCTTTTTCAACAATATTTCGAGCCTTAGTTTGCTGGTAGCTTGAATTAGATAAGCCATTTTTACCAATTATGTCTTCGATAAGGTCGATAATTATTAATGCGTTAGACATTATTGCCTCTTTCTGCTTAAGTAAATTAACTTAGTTGGATATTGTATCGTGAAGCTATAGCCTATGCTGTTAACTCAATAACATATTTAGATTTATGGCAAATCAATAACAAAACGCTACCACGGTTATCTCATCCATTTGCTACTCTGATTATTTTACCAATATTGATTGCTATAATTTGTTTAAATAAAATCAGCTATTAATTATAGCATGGGGGCTCAGTGATATTCATGGTCAGTGATCCTAAATTATAATCTAGGTGTTAACTTTATATATAGGGGGCTTGCTAATTAATCAGCGATTCATGTAACGTACTTTAACAAAACAACAGGGGTGGTTGGATTAACGAGTTTTTAGATATGAATATTAATACTATTGAATAAAGGAATGCTTAAATAATAGTTACACTCCTTTATTCGATGTGTTACTCAGCAATTTCTTCTTCAGGGAGCCAGCCGTCATCTATCCAAATTTCTTCTAAAATTTCCTCAATACGGGTTTTATCTTCAGTCATTTTAGTTCCTGATATATTAACGCATTGTTGTGAACTAAAACCAACACGTGTCACCATGTCAGGGTACTGATTTTGTAGCTTGCGTAAAATCTCAGACTCTAAAGCGTGTAAAACGGTATTGCTTGGTTTTTGTGGCGCATTTTTGTCAAATAATACTTCGATCCTTAGCATAATTGCCTCGACTGTATACTGTGTTAATATGGGACTTCCCTTGTTATGGTGGCTGATAATATCATAATGCATATTTTATGATCAGGGATTACTATCATGGACGAAAAGTCTCTTTACGCCCGAATACTCAATTTATCCCCTCCTTGGAGTGTC